>CAZKJY010000129.1:0-6068 GCA_964553165.1 uncultured Enterobacteriaceae bacterium | reverse complement strand
GTCATGAAAGTTGAGTACCGTGTTGTAGGCAATGACATGACCGGAGCCGTAGACCTTGATCGCAAACTGAGACTGGTTGTTGGTCAGTTCAATGATGTTCGGCAGCTGCGACCAGAAATTCCAGTTGGGACGGTTGGGACTCACCGACCAGGGCACCAGGTAGTTCGGATCATGCCGGCCGGTGAAATGGTTGTCGGCGATGTAGTAATTGTTCGAGCCGCTCCAGTCGGTATGAATACCGATGCCGATGTCTTCAAAGGTATTGTTCTTGAAGGTCAGGCCTTTGGCCCCTGCAATACTTTTCAGTCCAGCTTCAAAAGCGATAAATGTGTTGCGGAACGTCAGCCCCTCAAAATAGTGATAGTCGGCCGCCATGACATTGAACAGGTTATGGTTGCCGTCACCATCGAAGACAACCTCACCGTCACCGGCGGCCTTGATCACAATCGGTCGATCCTCCGTCCCTTTGGCAGTGAGGTAGTAGGTGCCGTCCCCGGTGGTGTTACAGCATTCTGTCCAACCCGACAGCAGTTCATGCCCGTAGCGGTAGCGCTGATCCTTGTAGACGCCGGCATGAATAAGAATGGTGTCACCAGGTTGCACGCGGGGCGGGAAAGCGTTGTACCAGTCGCCGCCTTCAGTTGGCGTAAACTCGGCATAATCGGCCGAGCTCATGAAGTAGGCGGAGAGCAGCCCCTTGAAAGCGGGTTCTTCGCGGGGGCCTTCCCAGTCAAAAGGATAGACATGGTAGACATTGCCACCTTCAGCCGGCATCGGTTCAGGCCGGGTTCGGACTTCAACCAGGCGTTCAGCGACTCCGTTTACGCCATCCGGATCATTCAGCGTGAACCTGGCTTCGTACAGTGTGTTTGGTTCAAGATCAAAAATACTGCCGGCGAACATGTTCGGGGTCACCACATTGAAGGCGCCGGTAAAGACGATCGAGGTGACTTCCTCATTTTGCAGGCGGAACAGGGGCAGACCCTCCTGCCAGTTTCTCGCGCCTTTCTCCCGATAGCTCACGGTGACGCTGGCATTGCGGTTGTCGTCACCATTGATCTGCCATTCAAAGCCGAGGTTTTCGAGGGTTGGCGGCTCTACAATGAGGTCACCGGCAGTGACATTATTCTGGGCAAAGGCTGACTGATTCAGTATCAGAATTAACCCGGTTAATAAGGAATATCGAAAAAAGGGTAGTCTGGATTTACGCATCTTGTCTCTCTCTTCTGCCAGGGAACTCAGGCAAATATCTTGTTATTATTCTAGGTTCAAGACTGACAACTTAGCCTGCGTACCAGGATAAATCAATGAGCAGTACAGGCTGGCCTGAGACGGACATTCTTTGATAGTTTGTTTCAAAAATAAGGTTAAGAAAATCCTGCTAAAACGTGTATAGTCTGGCCTTTGATTTGTATCCAGCCTGGATTAAGACCTTAATATCTATAAGGTTATTAAGTTTCAGTATCTGCAAATGCAGGAATAATAAAAATTTCGCTAAGTAAGGGGAGAATGCAATACCAATGTTAAACAGGTTCTTTTTTATCACGCTGCTAACGGTCGTAGCAGCACCGCCAGTCTATTCACAGATTGATATTGCCGGCCCCTGGGGTTCACGCCGTCATGAGGATGACTATGAGCGTGGTGGTGGTCCGGATATCGGCGATTACTCCGGTCTACCGATCAATGAGGCTGCCCGCTACAAGGCGGATGCCTGGACGGCAACCAAATGGTCAGTACTGGAACATCAGTGTGAACCACATCCTTCAGACTATTCGCCCAGTTTCAGCAGCATGCTGATCTACAAGGAAATCAATGAAGTTACCTGGGAGACAACCGCCTATAAACTGGTAATAGGCTGGATGACGCCGGTACGAACGATCTGGATGGACGGTCGTCCCCATCCGTCTGAAAATGCTCCACATACCTGGGAAGGTTTCTCCACCGGCGTCTGGCAGGGCGACATGCTGGTGGTTACGACCACGCATTTGAAGGAAGGCTGGATACGCCGTAACGGCATCCCCCGCAGTGATCAGGCTACGCTGACGGAATTTTTCATGCGCAATGGTAACTACCTGACCCAGGTCAGTTTCATCGATGATCCGCTCTACCTGACCGAGACCTTTGTCCGCAGTAGGGACTGGGAGCTGGAGCTCGGCTATCAGATGACGCCCTATATCTGCTCCTATCGGGATGAAGTGGGGCTGGCTCCCGACTTTGTTCCGCATATCCTGCCTGGACAAAATGAATACCTGTCCGAGTTTTCTGAAACCCATGATATTCCCTTTGAAGCGACCCGTGGTGGGGCGCAGACAACCTACCCGGAATATATGCAGGTGCTTGAAGGTTTGCTGAATGATCAGGCAAGTACGGATTGAGGGATAGACGAATGAAAAAGTTATTTATGCTAGTGAAATTTAAATTACTCGCAGGCCTTTTATTGTTAAGTACTCTGGTACAGGCACAGCAGGACCTCAACCTTGAGCTGCTGCATGTGCAGGGGCAGGTATGGATGGTAGCCGGGGGTGGGGGTAATACGGTGTTGCAGGTTGGTGAAGAAGGCATCGTAGTCGTTGATACCAAACTGCCCCAGGCCAGTGAAGCGTTGATCGCCCTGATTGATGAAAAGTTTGATGTGCCGATACGCTGGATCATCAATACCCATGTGCACATGGATCATGTCGGAGGCAATGCTGCCGTCTCTCAGGCCGGTGAATTTTTGACGGGCGGACCAGCCGCCATATTTTCCCACGCGGGTGTGATGGTGAGTATGGTGACAGGTGACACTGATTTTGAGGATGATGCTCTGCCAGCCAACACCTATGCCACACCCAGCATGGAGTTTTATGCCAATGGTGAGGCAGTCCAGTTGATCCACCAACCGGCAGCGCATACGGACGGCGATACCGTTGTGTTTTTCCGCGGTTCCAATGTGCTTGTGGCGGGAGACATCTTTACGCTGGGTATCTATCCGATTATCGACATCGCGAATGGTGGCACAGTGAGGGGGTATCTCGATGCCCTCAACAGTATGCTGGCCATTGCGATCCCCAACCGCATTCAGCAGGCAGGCACCTATATTATTCCCGGTCATGGGCGCATCACCGATGAGTATGAGCTGGTTAATTACCGCGACATGCTGACCATCATCTACGAGCGTATAGAAGATGCGGTTGCGAGAGGGCTCAGTCTTGAGCAGGTTAAAGCAGAGAGACTGACAAGGGATTACGACCCTATCTATGGCGCCGACAGCGGTTTCTGGACCACGGATCAGTTCATTGAAACCCTGTACGCGGAACTGTCCGAGTAAGTCAGGTCAGGCTACTTTTATTTGCAGGAGAAAACATGAGTCAGCAAATCATTAAGAAAATAACCGGGATGATCACCATCACCCTGTTAGCAATTGCAGGGACACAGGCCCTTGCCCAGCCTGGCCGGCAGGCAGGACCTCCACCAACAGCTCAGCAGGCAGCCCCCTTTGACATGACGGGTTACTGGGTCTCTGTGGTAACGGAAGACTGGCGCTGGCGCATGGTGGTGCCACCAGAAGGCGATACCGGCAGTATTCCTCTGAATCAGGCGGGTGAGGAACTCGCCAATGCGTGGCATGCGGATGACAGTGAACTGGAGTCCTGTCTGGCCTTTGGCGGTGCCGGGATCATTCGCTATCCTGGCCGTTTGCATATCAGCTGGGACGATGAGCAAACCCTGCGTATCGATTTCAGCGCCGGCAATCAAAGCAGGCTGCTGCATTTTGGCAATGAAACTCCGACGCAAATGCCTCCCAGCCTGCAGGGATACACCACGGCAAACTGGTATAAGGAACGTCAGACAAGGGGCCTGGGTTTTGGCGGGCCAGTGAGAAGTTTCGAAGGGGGTAATCTGCATTCAACCACTTCGCATCTGACGCCGGCCTACCTGCAACGCAATGGTATTCCCTATAGCGACCAGACTACGATCAATGATTATTACCGGGTGGTTGAGATTCCCAACGGTGAGCGTTGGCTGATTGTCACCAGCATCATCACGGACCCCGTCTATCTCCGGGAAGAAATCATCTGGAGCACCAATTTCAAATATGAAGCGAACGGCGAAAACTGGGATGTCAGTCAGTGCCGATAATGAAGTAGTATGGACTAAGCTGAGAAAACTTGAGGTAAATACCATGAAAACAAGAACAACAGGATATTCCCTGAGTTTGGTTGCAATTACGTTGATACTGGCAGCCTGTGCCCCGGAAGCAGAGATGGCAGAAAATGCCAGTACACCAGCAGTAGCAGCTCCCCAGACAGTCGCCCCTGAGCCTGCCCGGGATCCGGCCGCCAGCGGTTCCGTCCCGGGTACATCGGCCCGCGATGCGATTGATGCCGTGGTGGAAGCAATGGGGGGAGAGGAACGTATCATGGCAGTTCGCAACATTACCATGATGGGATACGGGCACTACGCCTATCAGGATGGCGGCGGCAACATCACGTCCCTGCCTGATGCGCCACAGAAATATATCCAGGCCAACGATCTGCGTCGTATCTATGACCTGGAAAACGATCGCTACTACCAGCAGGAACGTCTGAATGACCTGTTTCCCTTTGCCATCTACCGGGGCCATGATTTTGCCCTGCAAAGGCGCATTATGGATGCCAGTCTGGATGGCGCTGTAGCCTACAATCTCAATGAAGCAGGGGTCCCCAGCCGGCGCAGTGAAGCCGAGATTCGGGAACTGCGCATGTGGATGCATACCAATCCCCTGGTGGCGGTAAGAGCGGCACTGGAGCCGGAAAACAATCTTGGCAACCGCCGTGAAGAAGCGGGTCTGACGCTGGTCGATATCAGGCTGGAAGAGGGCGACCTTCTTACCCTGGCCATCCGACCGCCCTCCAATCTGCCAGCCTGGATACGCTGGTCAACCCCCCAGGAAAATCTGGGCGAGGTGGAATACACCGTTCACTACACCGGTTTTGTTCCCTATGACGGTGTCTATCTGCCCCTGGGCTACAACGCCAAGCAGGACTGGCGCAATATTGAATACCTGAAAATGTGGGTCGATGGCTATTACGTGGACAGTGACATCCAGGATTTGTCTGCCCCCCAGACAGTGCTGAACCAGCCGGTCCCTGGCGGTTTTGATCCGGACTCTCTGGAAGTACAGGCAGTCGCCCGGGGGATCTGGCGTATTACCGGTGGCACCATGGTGATTGAATTCGCGGATCACATGACCCTGTATGAAGCCGGTGGGGGTATCGATCGGGTGAAAGCTGTGGTTGCGCTGGCCAGAACCATCGTGCCGGAGAAACCAGTGACAGACATTATTGTCTCCCATCATCACTTCGATCATACCCGCGGTCTGCGGCAGGCGATTGCGGAAGGACTCACCGTCATTTCACGACGCAACAATGGCGTGATCTTCGCTGAAATGGCTGCCCATCCGGCGCCGAATTTCCCCGATGATCTGGCGCGCAATGGCGAAACGCTGGAATTTATTCCGGTGGATGACAGCATGGTGCTGGAAGATGAGACCATGCGGGTTGAGCTCTATCACACCATCAATAACAACCACACCGCAGACAACCTGTTTGCCTATGTCCCTGAACACAAGATGATCATTGAAGCGGATGTGGCGACTGCAGCTGAAGATCTGCAGTGGTGGGGAGATTCCTGGCTCGACAACATTGCCTACCGTAACCTGGAGGTCGAGATCAATGTGCCGGTACACATGGAGGTGATGTCCTATCAGGAAGTCATTGATATGGTGAATCCGGGTATCCAGCGCGTTAAGGACTGGTGTGCCGAACATACTGCAGAGGGCAATTTCTTTCCGGGTTGTCCGGCTTTTCTCAGGTAGTCATTTGAGAGGCTGATTGAAAAGCCGGTAGAAAGGCCGGTGGAAATGCTGGTGGAAAGCACGCTGGCTGAATAGCCAGCCAGCGTTTGGGCCACTGGCTAGCGCGTATAGAAATTAAACAGGTTGATGTGGAAACTGACGTCCGAGGAGCTGTCTGTAATGGCATCCTCAACGATGGCAAGGTCCAGTTTCAGGTCATTGGAGACACGCAAGGTCACCCCAAAACTAAACT
>CAZKJY010000128.1:0-6083 GCA_964553165.1 uncultured Enterobacteriaceae bacterium | reverse complement strand
GTGGTACGCCACGTTGTTGACGTGTCCCAGCGGATCCAGATCACTGTCATACAAGGCTGAATGCGTATCGATCTGGGCCTTTAGCTGCCAGCGTTCGTTCAGGTCCTTCATGAAACCCAGTTGCGAATAGAATACCGTGTTTTCCCGATAGGCTGGCAGGATATCGCCATCTCCGGTCCACAGCACACCGCTGCCAAGATAGTAAGAAGCACGGTATTTCTGCAGGCTTGTATCATCACTCATCACAACGCCAATATTGAAATCCGTGCTGCCACTGCCGAGTAGTTTGTCGCTGTCCCCGGTTGGCACTTTCAACGCGCCGCGAATGGCCATGTCAAAACGGGAGTCGAGAGGAACCTGCCAGGCCCCGGTCAGTCGGGTATCACCAAAACCGGAATGTTTGTCCCGCACTGACAGCGCCGTCAGACCGTCGCGAACATACTCGTAACGCAGCTGATCACGGGGCGCAAATTGCCGTCCCCCATTGGGAAGATTGAACCAGTCATGCCAGTTTTCAATCAAACTGTCGAGTGAGCCGCCAGCATATCGGGTGAAGCTCACATCGACACCGAATTCCCACAGGTCGAGACCCGTGCGCCAGCGGATATTGACCTGGGCACTTTCACCATCGAGTGCGACCTGTTCATTGGCATTGCGTTCAGTGGTGTAATTGCTGGCCCAGTCGAGACTGATATGGGAGGTTTCCTGACCGGGTTGCAGAATCCGTGCACTTTCTGCGGGTGGCAGGCCAAAAACGGTCATTAGAGGATGCTGGTTGGTCACCTGCAGCGGACTGCGCTCCTGTGCCAGGCTGGCTGCTGACAACAGACAGCACACGATCAGCAGCAGGGATTGGTATCGTGAACGGTCGTGCCTGGAAATTATGTGCATCCTCATCAGCGGAGCATACTAGAGTAAAGTCGTGACTTTTTCATGACGTTTTATTTTTCACGGGTTCTTTTTTGACACTGAGTACCAGCATGCTGGCATCCTGCAGGCGCCATTTGATATTCAGGTCGTACAGACTCATGCCGTAACGTTTATCATCCGCGTCTTTCTGGCGCCAGGCAGGCCGGGGATCCTGTTTCAGCAGGGCACTGATGAATGCCTGTAATTGCGGGTAGTCATCCTGCAGTGCATCAATCTGCTCCTGAGCTTCTTCACTGTATACGATGTCATAGGTGCTGCCAGGTACTTCACTCGCATAGCCAGCACGGGCGTCAGGGAGGCTGTCGGCATAGGGCAGGTAGGGTTTGATATCCAGTATTGGCGTCCCATCCAGTAAATCCAGCCCGCCCACACGAAGAATGAGCTGATCCTTAAGCTGTTGCCAGCCCAGGTTTTCCACCACCGACAAGCCAATCGGGTTGGGGCGGAACATGGACCGGCTGGCAAAGACGCCGATATGTTCCTTACCGCCCAGTCGGGGAGGCTGCACCGTCGGGGACCAGCCTTCCTCGATGACGCCATGAAAGACAAATATGAGCCACAGATGGCTGAAATCGTCCAGTGCCCGCAAGGCATTGGGATCAGCAAAGCCTGCATTAAAAACAATCTCGCCGCGGGCTTCCCTGACCAGATTAGGCTGTCGCGGAATGGCAAATTTCTGTTGGTAGGGGCTCCTGATCCGGGCGATGGGAGTAAAGTTAAAAGTCTGTGTAGAGGTCATTGCGTGATCCGAATCGCTAAAACGAGCGTAATAATCCTAAATTGTAACCAGTTTTAAAGAGAGTGTCCGTGATGCCCTGGTGTGCCTTGCCTCGCAGGACTTTTATCTGGATAAACCTTCTGGCCTTCAAAGTGATCTGGCTGTTGCTGGTGCTGTTTCAGAATCAGTTTGTGCTGCCCGTTCTGGCCATCACAGCGATGTTGCTCCTGCTGTATCCGGACAAGCAGCTTGTCTGGCGTTATTGCGCTTTGATCGCAGTGCCCGGGATATTACTGGATTCAGCTCTGAGTCTTGGTGGCGTGTTCCGTTTCCCCGAAACCATTATGCCGCTCTGGCTGGTGGTGCTGTGGGTGAATTTCGCGCTGACCTTGCCTCACGGCTTTGCCTTTATCCAGACCTACAGCCGCTGGGTCCAGGCAGCCATTGGTGCCGCAGCCAGTTTCAGTTATCTCATTGGCTGGCGTCTGGGCGCTGTAGCCTTTCCGAATTCGGTCCTGCTTACCCAGAGTCTGCTGTTTCTGTTATGGGCAGGCCTCTTGCCTCTGTTTGTCCAGTTAATTCAGCAGCAGCGGGAGGTGGCAGTCTATGAATAAGACCCTGGCGTTTTTATTTCTGATTGTCCTGTCCTGTGCGCAGGCCTTAGCCCAGCAGGATGACAGCCCTGCGCTGCTGGCTGATATGGAACTCGTCGGCAGTGCGGAATTCCAGTTTCTGTTCTGGAAAATCTATGAGGCAGAGCTTTATTCGAAAACTGGTGAATATTCCAGTTTTGAGGAACTGCCCCTGGCATTGAAGCTGAGTTACAGAAAATCCTTCACCGCTGAAAATCTGCTTAATGAAACGGAAAAACAGTTCATTGCACTGGGCCTTGAAGCAGCCAGATTTGAAAGCTGGATGCAGCAATTGCGGAATATTTTTGTCGCTGTGAACCCGGGGGATGCACTGCTGCTGTATATCGACAGCAGGGGCTTCAGTCACTTTTATTACAACGAAGAATTTCTGGGTAGTATCCCCAATGCGGATTTCAGCCAGCAATTCAGTGCAATCTGGCTGGCAAGAGAGGATCGCTATGCTGACTTCTCCCAACGGCTGAAAGGAGGAGGGTCTTGAAAAAACTCTGGCAAGCGGTTTGTACCGGCGCGTTTTGCTTTTTACTGCTTTCCTGCAGTTCCCAGCAGCTTGATGATTATGCGGCGACTTTGCCTGCGCTGGATCTGAAAACATTTTTTGATGGCGAATTACGCGCCTATGGCATGCTGCAGAACCGGGGTGGCGAAATGACGCGGCGTTTTACAGCCACGATTGATGCGAGCTGGCAGGGCAATGAAGGCATACTGGAAGAGGAATTCGTTTTCGATGACGGTGAAATACAGTACCGGACCTGGCATCTGACTGATCATGGCGACGGTCACTACAGCGGGACGGCGGAAGATGTCATCGGAACAGCCGGGGGATCAATAGTGGGCGCGGTTTTTCAGTGGCAGTACCAACTGGAAGTCCCCTACAACGATGGCACTATCGCAGTAGCCCTGGATGACTGGCTTTACCTGATTGATGATAATCATCTGATCAACAGAACCAGACTCAGCAAATTCGGCTTCAAAGTGGGAGAACTGACGCTGTTGATTGAGAAGCTTTGAGCCTAGTTGACGCTTCGTTTCCAGCCGACTTTCTTTTCGATCGCGTGAATCATCAGGCCGGCAATATCCTTGCCGGTGGCGGCTTCGATGCCTTCCAGACCTGGTGAGGAATTGATTTCGAGCAGGAGGGGCCCCCGGTCAGAACGGATAATGTCCACACCGGCCACTTTCAGCCCCATGGTCTTGGCGGCTTTGGCTGCCAGCTTTTTCTCCTCGGAGGTCACCTTGACGACCTTGGCACTGCCACCGCGGTGCAGATTGGCCCTGAATTCGCCGGGTGCTGCGGTACGCTCAATGGAGGCATGGACCTTGCCGTCAATCACAAACAGGCGCAGGTCCTTGCCGCGGGCTTCACTGATAAATTCCTGCACCAGCAGGTTGGCCCGCAGTGACTTGATGGCATTGATCACGCTTTCGGCGGCCTTGCGGGTTTCCGCCAGCACCACACCGCGGCCCTGAGTCCCCTCCAAGAGTTTGACGATCAACGGCGCACCACCAACCATGTCAATCAGGTCATTTGTATCAATGGGGGAATTGGCAAACCCGGTGGTCGGGATATCCAGTCCCATGCCCTGCAGCAATTGCAGTGAATAGAGCTTGTCACGGGAATAGGTGATGGAGTCAGCTGAATTGAGGGTGAAGACATTCATGCTTTCAAAATGCCGGGTCAGGGCGCAGCCGTAGAAGGTCAGACTGGGGCGGATGCGGGGGATCACGGCATCCAGGTCATGGATAATGCGACCGCCCCGGTAATGCACCTCTGGCAGCTCGGCATCCAGTTTCATGTAGCATTGCTTGATATTCAGGAACACCATTTCATGTCCACGGGCACGGCCTGCTTCCATCAGTCGGCGGTTACTGTAAAGGTCAGGATTGCTGGCCAGCAGGCCGATTTTCAGCCCGTCATGGGCTTCCTCCCGGATGCCATAGAGACTGGAGATATAGTCGAAGCTCTGATCACCCAGGGCATAGGAACTGGCCGGGTCCACCAGCATCCGCTCCTTCATGGCCTCGCGGCCCAGTAGCATGCGATAGCCCATGGAATCCCGGTTATTCAGGGTCAGTTCAATCTTCCAGGTGTTTCCCCCGAGTACCAGGGTAGACATGATGACAAAGCGTTTCTCACTGGAACCACTGGAGCTTTTGACATGTCGACGGTCAATGATGGGGGCTTCACAACGGATTGAGGTCTTGCGGTCATTCTGAATGGGATGCACCTCAAAGCTGACCCAGGGTTGGGAATCGCGCTTGAAGGGGTGAATATTAAAGGCATGGATTGAAGAGGTCTTTGCCCCGGAGTCCACACGTGCCTTGATGGCGGGAATATTCAGGTCAGGGAGGCTGCACCATTCCTGAGAACCGACAATGAGTTTTTTGTCTGGGGCCATGGGTATTTTCTAACAAGTTGGGGCTCAAAAGTGCGGCAAGGATACACTACCTTGCGGGCTAACTATAGTTTTATATGGTGTACAAACAGGGGTAAATTTTCATCCTCTCGATGGCTGGCCATGAGGATGGTCGTGTGGGACTGGGTGGCCAGATGCTGCAGAAAATGAATAAAGCGGTGGCGGTTGATGTTGTCCAGGCCCTGGGTCGGTTCATCACAGATCAGCAGTACGGGTTGCTTCACCAGCGCCCTCGCAATCAGCACCAGTCGCTGCTCTCCGTAGGACAGGGCCTTGAAGGAAGTGTGCATGCGCTTTTCCAGACCGACCAGCGCCAGCCACTGCTTGGCGTGGGCGATTTGCAGCGGGATGACGCTCTCATACAGACCGATACTGTCGAAAAAGCCGCTCAGCGTGATTTCCAGTGCTGAGCCCGGGACACGATGATTGCGGTGTAGTTCTGGCGAGACAATGCCTATCCGTTTTTTCAGCTGCCAGATGGTTTCGCCACTGCCACGCTGCATGCCCAGGACCCGGAGGTCATTGCCATAGCACTGCGGATGATCACCGGTTATCAGGTGTAGCAGGGTGGATTTGCCCGAACCGTTGGGTCCGGTCAGCAGAGTGTGTTCCGCTGGATGGATGCACAGGTTGATGCCGGAAAAGATCAGCGTCTCACCGTAGCTGACCCGGCCATTCTTCAACTCAACCAGCGGATCCGGTAGCACCTGTTCACCGAGTTTTTTAGGCCAGTCAGGCAGACGGCTGGCATCAAAATCCAGCAGGGCATGCAGATCCTGATTGTTTAGAACCGTTTCGCGTTCTCCCTGGGCAATCAATTCGCCTTTTTCCAGAATGGCCACATGGCTATGCCAGTCGCTGATTTCATCGATATTGTTGAGCAGAAAAATCAGCTGTGTTCTGCCCTGACTGACCAGTTCAGCAAAAAAAGCCTGCAGTTCAGCTTTTGTCTGTTTATCCAGACTGTCGAAGGGCTCATCCAGAATCAGGGTGTCGGGTTTCTCCAGCAGTAGACGGGCCAGCAGCACTTTGCGGCCTTCACCGCTGCTCAGGAGTCGATAGCCGCGGTCCAGCAGCTTCTCGAGGCCCAGGAAACGTAAATCACTCAGATCGGCGGCATCAGCATTGAGCAGTTCACGTACCGTCGAACCGGGATCAAGCCGGTCCATGAAGTCGGAATCATCATTTTTCAGTTCCTCTTCATACAGCGCCTGCTGGGACTCAAAGGAGAGCAGGGCAAAGCGTTTGCCCTGATAATCCGGCTGCTTGCCTTCATTGAGAATGGCCTGTGCCAGGCGCTTTTTACCGGAACCATTCCGGCCCAGCACAGCCCAGCACTGGCCGGGTTCGATGGCCCAGAGGGGAATA
>CAZKJY010000127.1:0-6157 GCA_964553165.1 uncultured Enterobacteriaceae bacterium | reverse complement strand
AACACCGGGCCACGGCCGTGATTTTTGCCCATAACCACCCCTCTGGGATTTCCGAACCCAGCGAGGCAGATATCAGTATTACCCGGCGCCTCAAATCGGCTCTTCAGCTGGTGGATATCCGAACCCTTGACCATCTGATTGTGGGAGACGCGGACGTAACCTCCCTGGCAGAGCGTGGTTTGCTTTGATTACCTGAACCTGTCCGCATTCTGATATTTTGCAGCCTGGATGCCTCTACGACGCGTAATCCTTGCCATTCAGGGGCCGTTCTGGTATAAAACGCAGCTCTTTTTTTGCACAGAATTCAATGCGCTTCGCCAGGCGAAGGCAAAACAGGTAAATCGAGGCAAACACAATGTCCAGAGTATGCATAGTAACCGGCAAGAGACCAGTTACCGGAAACAATGTTTCCCATGCCAACAACCGTACACGCCGTCGCTTTAACCCGAACCTGCATACTCACCGGTTCTGGGTTGAATCCGAAAAGCGTTTCGTGAAACTGCGTCTGTCCAGCAAAGGCATGCGTGTCATTGATAAGCGTGGTATTGATGCCGTACTGGCCGATATCCGTGGCCGTGGCGTTAAGGTTTAATCAGGCATTGATAAGTAAACAGGAATAAGACCATGAGAGATAAAATCAGATTAGTGTCGAGTGCCAAGACCGGTCACTTCTACACCACCGACAAAAACAAACGCAACATGCCAGACAAAATGGAGATCAAAAAATACGATCCCGTTGTTCGCAAGCATGTGATCTATACCGAAGCTAAAATCAAATAAGCTTAGCTGTTTCAGAAAAAAACCCGCCATCTGGCGGGTTTTTTATTTCTAGGTCCTAATTATTCCGGGCCATGCCAGCGTTTCAGTGTGCCGGTATCAATGGTAAACAGATCCAGCGCACGGGCCACGCTTTGTGACACGATATCGTCGATGGTCTCTGGTCGGGTATAAAAAGCCGGGACAGGTGGCATGATGATGCCGCCCATGTGCGTGAGCTCCAGCATGCTGTTCAGGTGGCCGGCATGCAGCGGTGTTTCCCTGACCAGCAGAACCAGGCGGCGACGCTCTTTTAAAATGACGTCGGCAGCACGACTCAGTAGTGAGGCACTCAGGCCGGAAGCAATCTCCGACATACTGCGAATCGAACAGGGCGCCACAATCATACCCGCCGTTCTAAAACTGCCGCTGGCGATGGCGGCGCCAATGTCCTGATTGGAATAGCAGACATCTGCAAGAGCCTGCAGGTCCTTAAGGCTTAATTCACTCTCGTGCCGGAGCGTCTGCATGGCGGCCTTGCTGACAACAAGGTGCGATTCCACGCCAGCCAGTCTGAGCTGACGGAGTGTTTCAATGCCGTAAACGATACCGGAAGCGCCACTGATACCGACAATAAGTCGTTGTTTATCTGCTGCGGACATGACTAGTACTGAACCTTGAACAGGGGGGCCTGAATGAGGTAACGGTCAACGGCAATGGCCAGTGAGGGCACAGTGCCAAACAGTAAAAAGGACATCTGAAAAAAATAGGCCAGCCCGATCAGCATCCAGGTCATGACTATCCACACGGTGAGGGCAATAAGGCCGTAAAGCACATGGATGTAGGATTTCCGGTTACAGGCACGGCAGGTGGCCTGCAGAGGCGATACGGCAATGACTTTCTGCAGTGAGCTGATGCTTTCCTGATTGCAGTGGGGACATTCATGCATGATAGGCTCCCGGTTTCTCTCTTGATTATAAGCAGCCAGGTCGCATTTGAAAACGTTAAGCGGATTTAAGCTCGGCGACCTGCTTGACCTGCATCAATCTGTTTTGCTGCATAAATGCCATACTTTTTGTCAGGTTAATTCAACTCCGAGGGAGCGTTTAGATGGAAACAATGAAGCGAAATTTTACTTTGTTACTGACTGCGCTGATTGTAATGGCGCTGGCCTTTATTGCCCTGGCCATGTTTCTGGCGTCCAGTGCCCAGGCTGCAGAAGAAACGGATTCACCAGTCCCGGTGAGCATTAATTCGCTGATGGTGACAATGATCGACCACTCTGCCCATTACATCTGGGACTATGCCGCTCTGGAAGAGAGAATGATGGAAGAGGAATGGCTGGCTGTCGAATATTATGCCATTCAGCTGGCTGCATCGGGCCCACTGATTTCCCTGGGCGGGACCGGCGAGTTTGATATGGGCTGGGTGTCATCCCAGGTCTGGCGTGATTATGCGACTGACATGAGCAATGCGGCAATGAAGGCGTTGAATGCGGCACAGATTCAGGACCGGGCCTTGCTGGAGGTAGCAGGCGATGAACTGCTGACGTCCTGTCTGGGCTGTCATAATGATTTCAAACCGGAGGTGCCGACCGAAGGTGTGATACATGACCCCTTCTATGATCAGCTGTATCACCTGTTTCGTCGGGAAGGGGAAATCTAGGCGCTGTTTGCTGACGATTATCTGACGATCTTGATCCACTCACCGGCGACCGGTTCTCCACGAGGATAGTCGCCGTTGTACAAGCGCAGTAAATCTTCTGCGTATTCATCGAATGGATTCTCTGCGGCCAGCTGAGCATAGGTTTTGCCGTCCGAACGCACATACTGGATGCTGGTGGGGTTGGCAAAGCTGCGTTCATTCGGGGCAATTGGCCGGAAGCTGCGGATAGTCTCCAGCAGCACGGCATCATTGTCATCCGACAGCGCGCCATCAGTCTGGGAACCGCGCAAAATAAAGGCGCGCGGGCCGTAATAAATCACCGCCACACGCGTATTGTCTGCCGGGTTGATGCCTGAATAGCCCTGCAGGCCAAACTGGCTCAGGGCTTCGGTTTTTTGCAGCTCCACGATGTTGAGATCATCGCGAATATACAGGCGTGGCTCTTTCATCTGCTGCAGGCGCTGCACACTGACATTGAGGGACAGACTTTCGTCGGCAGCAATGGCATCAAGGGTGGTAGTGGTTTCATTCCAGCTCCAGCCATCCGGAAACACCATGGTGTAATTTAACAGACCCTGATAGTAGCGATTGCGGGCTTCGCTACCGCCGATCTGCAGACTCGGTCCGAGGGCCAGGCCGCTGACTTTTTCCCGAAATACGCTGGGATCAACTGCTTCGCGTTCCCCGGCTGAGAGTTCATTGGCGCGGCCGACAACCTCCTGCAGACGGGTATCATTTCGGGGGTGGGTGGCGAAGACGCCGTGATAACTGACAGCGCCGGAAGAGGTGCGCTTGGTAAAATCCTCATGGTTTTTAAGGACGCCGATAACCTCCACCATGGCAAGGGGATCATAGCCGGCGTTGGCCAGGTATTCAGCGCCAAGACCATCGGATTCAAGTTCCATGTCCCGGCCGTAACCACTGAGCAGAGCGCCACCCAACAGGGAGGTTGTTTCCCCCAGGGAGCCTACTCCGGTTGCAATCACGGCAGCCACGGCCACCACACTGTTGGTCTGTCGCGCCGCCTGCTGTCGCACGGCATGACGGGCAGTGACATGGCCAATCTCATGACCCAGCACAGCCGCCAGTTCATCCTCGGAGTTCAGGTAGGCAATCAGCCCGCGGTTGATATAAACAAAGCCACCGGGCAGGGCAAAGGCGTTGATGTCAGGACTGTCAACCACTGTAAAGGTGTATTCAATCTCCGGTCGATGAGAAACGGCAGCCAGCTTCTGACCGACTTCGTTGACATAGTCCTGCAGGTCCTGATCCCGGTAAACGGGCATTTCCTGCAGCATTTGCTGGTGTAATTCGGCGCCCAGTTCAATTTCGCGACTCTCGCTCATGGTCACGAAGTCCAGACCCCCGGTAGGATTGGCGGCACAGGCACTGAGCAACAGCGTAGCACTCAGGCTAATAAGGCAAACCCGGAAGCCGTGCCGGGACTGCTGGTGTGAAAATGGGCTCAAGAATTTCATGGCGTAATGATAGCGTTAATTAGCTGAATCCTGGCTTAAAACGCTGTGTTTCAGCAGAAAATCAGGCGCTGCCCCGCAGGAAGTTTTTAAGCTGCTGACCCATGCCACTGCAGGCATTGGATTCTACCCGGGCCAGCAGAGGGATCGGGACAACAATGGCAGGCAGATAGGACTGCCCATTGGCATCAGCACTGATAGCGCCTGCGGTGGTTAAATTTTCCAGATCCCAGATTTCAGCCTCAAAGTTGGAATCATCAACCCAGGTACCAAAGCCAAAGCAGCCTCCGCCACCTGGGCCAACTGCGCAGGAAATCGAACCTGCCTCCTGGGAGCGCTGGGTCAGACCGTCAAGCCAGACGATGTATTCAATGCCGAAATCCTCAAATTTTTTGGCGGCTTCCTCAAGCTGCATGAGTTGCGCCAGGTGGTCGGTTCGCATCGGCGCCGTTCTCGGCTCAAAGAAGGGGAACATTTCATCCAGAAAGAGTGGCTCCGGGATCACATTGATACCATCGGAACCGGAGGACACCACGTTGCCTACACACTCAACGAAGTCACCTTCGGTTTCATAGGCATTGCTCTGGCGACGGCCCAGAATGACGATGCTTTCATGATCTTCAATCTGGGTTTGAGACTGTCGGAATTCATCAATTTCGGTTGTTGTGCAGGCGCCAAGAGCCAGCAGGAAGCCTGTAAATAAAGGGGCATGTAACAGCAGACTGAATGTTTTCATGGTCTAACTCCTGCTCTATGCAGCGGTCATCATGTCAAAATACATTATTGGTCCGTAACCAGTCATTCACTTCTGGAATGTTGGTGAAGCCAAGTGAAAAAGTGGCAGCAAGGTCACGAAAAGCTTCAACCGCTGCTTCATTGACGCCAGCATCTACGGAACCAAAAGTGGCCTGTGGGGACTTGCCGTAAGCTGTCATCACCCAGTCAGCAATAGCACCGCCGTCTGGGGCAGAAAGGCGCATGTTGTATTTCACCCAGATTTCATAAACATCAAGCCGGGTCTTTTGCGGCAGGCCGACCTGGAATTCTTCAATTTCAGGCTGAAATACCATGTCCAGCTCAGGATAATCTGCGGCTTCTTCGGGGCTGCTCAGGTAAACCACCTGGGAAAATACAGCCGGCAGAATGGAATTAAACAGGGCGACCTGACTGGCGCCGCTGTTGATGATGTACTGGTCATCGCCAGAGTATTCATCAATTTCCGTAAAGCTGTAGTTGCTGAAATTCTCATCATAGATCACCCCCAGCGTCAGAGGCAGCTGAGGCACCAGTGGCGAAGGGTAATTACCGCGGATTTCAATGACACTGGCAGAGCAGCCCAGCAGCAGGATGCACAAAGCAGCAGGGGCCAGTAACCTGAACCCGGTAAACGTCTGTTTAAGGTTGCTCGTCATCATTTGCATCGATTTTACCTGCGGTGCCTGAGATCAAGTGGCTCAGGGAACAGCGTAACGCACCAGCCTGTTTCCAATATTACTCCTGTTTATACGGACATCAATACTTACCAGATCAAGTTTTAGTAAAAATCGTTGAGGCCGACAAAGGTGCCGCCATTGCGTTTTGCCAGCTCGCGCATGAGGGCGGCAAAGCGGATACCGGTGGTCTGGAACATGCGAGGCTGTGAGAATTGCACCGGAAAACCGATGCCGTGAATGCGGACGAGCCGGTTCCCCTGGGCATCCACCCGATTGATCCGGTCTACCGTATCAACCACTTCTGCAATGGAATTACCGGAAAATTCATCGCCCAGCACATAAATACTGATTTTTTTGTCAGGCTCATAGAAGGTATTGATCGCATAGGTGATCCCCTCCACCGGGCTGCTGTTGCTGAAGGGGTTCCAGGTCCGCAGCCGCTGGATAATGGCAGAGCGCCGCGCCGGGGTATCCGGAATCCAGTCGCCCCGGAAGGTGTTGAACATGTATTCGCCCATGTCATTGAGCACCTGGATGCCCTTGACCTCCGGGTAAATATCCAGGGTATCAATGACCACTTCAAGCATGCGCGACCAGCTGTAGTTGTACATACTGCCCGAGGTATCAATAATAAAAATGATGTATTCGCTGTCGACGGGAACACCGCCAATGGAATCCGTCAGCCGCAGGTTTTCCTGATTGGCCTGCAGGCGCTGCATTTCTTCGGTCAGTGCCTGCCGGGCCAGCGCCAGCTGCCCTTCCAGGATGGCGTCCACTGAGGACTGGTCCGACGAGTTGCTCAGCTGGTCTTCCAGCGAGCTAAGCTCA
>CAZKJY010000126.1:0-6176 GCA_964553165.1 uncultured Enterobacteriaceae bacterium | reverse complement strand
TGACCATGTCGGCCTTGATGAATTCAGGCTTGCCAATCGCCACAATCAGAATATCGGCACTGGCGCAGATTTTCTGCATGTTGCTGGTCCGGCTGTGCACCAGGGTGACGGTACAGTTTCCCGGTTCGGTGTTGCGGGACATCAGCACGGACATCGGGGTGCCAACAATATTACTGCGTCCCACCACGACACAATGCTTGCCCGCTGTCTTTATACCATTGCGCTTGAGCAGTTCGAGGATGCCATTGGGCGTCGCTGAGATATAGCTGGGCAGACCCAGCATCATGCGGCCCAGATTTTCCGGGTGAAAACCATCAACATCCTTTGCTGGATCTATGGCTTCCGTCACCTTGTCTTCATCAATATGCGGCGGCAGAGGAACCTGTACAATGAAGCCATCGATATCATCATTCTCATTCAGCCCCTGAACAGTCTGCAAAAGATCGGCCTCAGTGGTAGTTGCCGGCAGCGTGATCAGGGTTGAATCAAAGCCCAGTTCCTTGCAGGTTCTGACCTTGTTGTTGACATAGGTATGGCTGGCGCCATCATCGCCCACGATGACGGCTGCCAGATGGGGAGCCTTGCCCCCTTTAGCCTTGATGCTGGCCACCGCTGCCGCGATTTCAGTTTTTATCAGTTCGGAAGTCGCCCGACCATCAAGTATCTGCATTGCCTGTACTCAACTTTCGAAAAGCCTGCATTCTACCCGAAGCAGGCTGGGCTTCACAGGAAAAAGCCCGGGGCTGTTGCGTTGATAATGTCCAGAATGGCGCGACGGGTGTCTGCATCCAGATAGGGATAGTCCTGCGGATTCTGGGCAGCACTGAGCAGCTGCTGAAGACTGCCGGTCAGATGCTCATGCAAGGCCGCGGGCAATGCCGCAAAAGCCTCTGAATAAATCAGGTAACTCAGCGGATAGGTAAATACGCGCTCCTGCAGATCCAGCTGCCGCAGGCTTCGCCCCTGCGCATCCTGTGGCCCCAGTTGCTGAAAATATTCGCTGAATCCTGAAGTCCCGCTGATGCTGTCGCCCAATGGGGCTTCATTGGCCATCAACAGGGCATCCAGCAAGGGTCTGGCCAGTGCTGACAGCTCCTCTTCACTGAGACTGCCCTGCTCCGCCACCTGCTGGCGGTATTGCCAGCTGACACGGGTCATGAGGTTCTGCACTTCGATCTGGTGCTGCATCACCATCAAGGCAACAATGTCGCTGTAAGGCGTCAGGTAGGCGCTGGTGTCCAGCAGACCACTGAGGTCTTCGATATTGCCGTAACTGAGAAAATCAGCCTCGGCAAACACCTCGCCAGGCCGGTACATATAGTTGCCAAGGGTTTCCTGACTGCCATGATAACCGGTGACATACCAGCCCCCCCAACGCCGCTCCAGCGGTGTACTGTTTTCCGTCACCAGGCTGACTTCATGTGAAACGATCTCGCCAATTTCATCCACCAGCACGGAGTTCATCATGAAGCGTGGTGTGCCCCCTCCTGAATTGGTGAAGCTGTCATGGCAGCGCAGGCAGACAGTACTCTGCCGTCTTATATCCAGTCGGCCATCACGCTGTTGCCCCAGTTCAAAGAAAACCGGTCCCAGCTGCGCATCCATCGTGGCAAATTCCAGACCGTCGGTCTGTGGCACATAACCGACATAGATGTCATCTCTGAAATACAGGGCACGCGGATTTTCGGGGCTGATAAAGCGCCTTTTGCGGGCTGTTTTCGAGAAGACCAGCAGCTGGGTTGAAGGATCAATGTTCAATGCTTCCAGTACGGCTGGCAGATAACCGAATTCCGGATCAAAGGCGAGCGTGATGTCACCACTGGCCACCGCATCAAGAAAGTCACTGAGTTCCCCGCTGGTTTCAGCCGCATAATAGTTGATCACCGGAAAGTCACGCTCATAGGGCAACTGCGCATGACCAAGGGGAATCATGAACCCAAGCAGGATAATCAGGCCCAGTCCAACGCTTTGAATTTTGGATGTCAACATGGCTGACAAGTATACAAAACTTCCGGGGCTGAAGACGATGACTGCCTACTTTTGTACTTAAGTTGCTGATTTAAAACTGCTAGAATCGCGGCCCTTGCCCGTGCAGAAGTATAGAGAATGTAGGTTCATTTTGAGAAAACGAAAAATTCTGGTTACCAATGCCCTCCCCTATGCAAACGGGCCGATCCATCTCGGCCATTTGCTGGGTTACATCCAGGCTGACATCTGGGTCCGCTTTCAGCGCATGCTCGGCAATGACTGCGCCTACGTGTGCGCCGATGATGCCCACGGCACCAGCATCATGCTCAGTGCCGAAGCAGCAGGTGTCACACCAGAGACTTTTATCGACAGGGTCAACCGGGAACATCAGCGTGATTTTGCTGACTTCCATGTCGACTTTGATATCTACTACAGCACCCATTCTCCGGAAAACCGCGAGTTGTCCAGCTTCATTTACGAGCGTTGTCTTTCTGAAGGCTACATCAGCGAACGCAAGATCACTCAGCTCTACGATCCTGACAAGGGCCTGTTCCTGGCAGACCGCTTCATCAAAGGCCAGTGTCCGAAATGCAAGGCAGAAGATCAGTATGGCGATAACTGCGAGGTCTGCAGCTCTACCTATAATGCCACCGACCTGATCAATCCGCGCTCCACCATCTCAGGCGCCACCCCGGTAAAAAAAGAGTCTACCCATTTCTTTTTCAGACTGCCGGCGTTTACCGACTACCTGAAGGAGTGGACCCGCAGTGGCACCCTGCCCACGGCTGTGGCCAACAAGCTGTCTGAATGGCTTGATGCCGGTCTGCAGGAGTGGGACATCAGCCGCGATGCCCCCTATTTCGGTTTTGAAATTCCCGGTGAAAGCGGCAAATATTTCTATGTCTGGCTGGATGCGCCGATCGGTTACATGGCCAGCTTCAAGAAACTCTGTGAAACCCGCGATGACCTGCTCTTCGATGACTACTGGGCAGAAGGTGCGGATACGGAGTTGTGGCACTTCATTGGCAAGGACATCATCAATTTCCATGCCCTGTTCTGGCCGGCCATGCTGCGCACTGCACAGTTCAGAACACCGACCGGTATTTCGGTAAACGGTTTTCTGACCGTCAATGGCCAGAAAATGTCCAAGTCGCGTGGCACCTTTATCATGGCTGAGACCTATAAAAAGTTTCTCAATCCCGAATACCTGCGTTATTACTTCGCCGCCAAACTCAACAGCAATCCGGACGACCTTGACCTCAATCTGGATGATTTCGTCCAGCGGGTGAATTCAGATCTGGTTGGCAAGGTAGTCAATATTGCCAGCCGCTGTGCCGGGTTTATTCACAAAGGCTTTGCCGGCAGGCTCACCGCCGAGATACAGGACCGGGATCTGATCCGTGAAAGCCAGCAGGCAGCTGCGGAAATCGCCAGTCTCTACGAGCAACGTGAATTTGCCAAGGCAGTCCGTATCATCATGAGTCTGGCTGATAAAGCCAACCAGTACATCGCCGACCGGGCTCCCTGGGTACTGGCCAAGACAGATCCAGCCGCAGCGGAAGTTCAGCAGATCTGCTCGGTGGGGATTAACCTGTTCCGCCTGATCATCCTCTATCAGAAGCCGGTTCTGCCCCATCTGGCACAGGAGGCAGAAAAGTTTTTGGCCATTCCGCCACTGCAATGGCACGACGCTGAGCAGCTGCTGGGTGAGCATACCATTGCCGAGTTCAAACCCCTGATGACGCGTGTGGAAACTGACAAGGTTGATGCCATGATAGAAGCCAGCAAAGACAGCCTTGGCGCTCCTGCCGCCAAGGCAAAGGTCAGCAGCCCGCTGGCGAAGGAAGCCATCGCCCCGGAAATTGATTTTGATGCCTTTGCCAAAGTGGATCTGCGCATCGCCCGAATCATCCAGGCGGACTTTGTTGAAGGTGCCGACAAACTGTTGAAAATCACCCTGGATCTCGGCGTGGATGCCAATGGCGAGCAACAGACGCGCACGGTTTTTTCGGGCATCAAGTCTGCCTATCAACCAGAACAGCTGCAGGGTCGCTACACCGTTCTGGTTGCTAATCTCAAACCCCGTAAAATGAAATTCGGCCTCTCTGAAGGCATGATCCTGGCAGCAGGCGATGGCAAGGAAATCTACCTGCTGGAGCCTCACGAAGGGGCCCAGGCCGGCATGCGAATTACCTGATCCTGCCACCTGCTGCGTGTCTCCGTGACAGTTCAGGTAGACTAGACAGGATGAGCGCTCACCGTGAAAAAACTCGCCGCTTCTATAATGCCAATACCGGCCTGTTCCTGAGATTTGGTCATTCCTCGCAGGGGAGCATTCACCGGGCGGTCTGGGGTGAAGGGGTTCGCCGCCGTGAGGATGCTCTGCATTATGTCGATGAGCTGATCTGTCAGCAGCTGCGCGAACTCGGGCTTGCCCGTGCAGCCCAGGTAGTGGATCTTGGTTGTGGCGTCGGGGCCAGTCTCAGCTATATTGCCAGCAAGCTTGCGATCAGCGGGCTGGGGGTGACCATCAGCGAGAAACAGCAGCAACTGGCCATGCAGCGTTTTGCTGCCGACGGGCAGCAGGATAATCTGAGCTGTCTGCTGGCTGATTTTTGCCAGCTGCCCGACAAGCTGCCTGAAGCTGATCTGGTCTTTGCCATCGAATCCTTCGTGCATGCGTCTGATGCCTATTCATTTTTTCAGCAGGCCTCAAAACTGATGCGACCCGGCGCCCGCCTCATCCTATGTGATGACTTTCTGAATCCGGCAACCAGGCCTCATGATCCTGCCACCAAAGCCTTGCTTGAGCGTTTCCGGCAAGGCTGGCTGGTCTCTTCCCTGCTCAGCCCGCAGGAGGCAGATGCCATGGCTGCAGACTGCCAACTGCGCCTGCTTGAGCAGCGCAATCTGAGCCCATTTCTGGAGCTGCAGCGCCCGCGGGATAAATTTATCGCCGCTTTGCTGGCGCTCACTGGTAAACTTGCCCTGCAATCCCAATACCTGCGCATGCTCTATGGTGGGCATGCCCTGCAGCTTTGTTTACACTCGCAGGCACTGCAGTACTGTTATCTGGTCTGGGAAAAAACCGATGCATAAACATTTGTATTTAATGCGGCACGCCAAATCCGACTGGTCAGTACCCTGTTCAGATTATGACAGGCCACTTAACCGTCGCGGTCAGCGCCAGAGTGTGCTGATTGGCCGATGGATGCGGGACCATGGACTCTCACCGGATTGCATCATCAGTTCCCCCTCGGCAAGGACCCGGCAAACCACCATGAGCATCTGTGACGAGATTGATTTCAATATTATTGATGTGTACTGGGAAGAAGACCTATATCACGCCAACCATCATGTCCTGTTAGCTTTGTCACTGAAATTTCTCGACAAGTATGACAAAGTGATGCTGCTTGCCCATAATCCCGGGATGGATGAATTGCTGGAATACCTGGTTCCGGACACGGATTTACGCTACACCCCGGAGGGCAAACTGATGACGACCGCCAGTTTTGCACAGCTTGAACTGCCGACCTATTCGGGTGAAGTCCAGTTTCAGTCTGCCCGGCTCCTGGCCATGATTCGACCTGGCGAACTGGAATAAAGAACAACCTGGGGAAACGCAGCTATGGCACTTCTTAATCTGGGCGGCATGAACGATAGAACCAGCGAAAAGGCTGAAAAAACAGCCAGAGAACTGGATACTGCCAATTTCCGTATCAGCCAGCTCGAAAAGCAGTTTCGGGACTTGCAGCTGTACAACCAGGCTCTCTGGGAACTACTTAAATCCAGTGCTAATCTGCCCGACGATGCCTTGCAGGCCCAGCTTGATGCCTACAGGCAATCCCTGGAATCACGCGCCAACCAGACGACCAACTGTGCCAGTTGCAACAGAACAGTGCCGGCCGATAAAACACATTGCTATTACTGTGGCGCCAGTCTAGATCATGCCAGCTAAGCTGCCCTAGCCGATGCGTCTGGTTTACCAGCATGAAAACCGGGGACTGGTCTATTCAGTCAAGAACGTCCTGGCCATGCACAACATTGATTGCATGGTCAAAAACGATTTTGGCAACCCCATGGGAGCTGAATTCGGTATTGGCAATACTTTGCTGGAACTCTGGGTATACCGTGATGAGGATTATCCACAGGCCCGGGAGATCATTGCGGAACAGGAACAGCAACCTGGTGGAGAACCCTGGACATGT
>CAZKJY010000125.1:0-6203 GCA_964553165.1 uncultured Enterobacteriaceae bacterium | reverse complement strand
GCTACCTGTTCTCCAATGCGGCGGTTCCCCTGCTGGGTGATTTCATGAAATCAGTCGACACCGATGTCATCGGCAAAGGCTTAAATGTCAAAGACAATGCTGTGGATGACCGCGAACTGATCAGCGTCAATGCCGCCATCCGCAATCACCCGATTGAAAAAGTCGGTGCGCGTCTGCGTGGTTATATGACTGCGATGAAGAAAGTCGTTTAACTTTTCTATATGCATAAAAAAGCCCGGTCATTGCCGGGCTTTTTTATGCATTAATTAAGTCTTTCCAGATGCAATACTCTTACAACATCCTGGGCAACCAAGGTTTTCCCAGTAGTCACCGGTATAGGCTCATCGTAGCCGTCCAGATGCAGACGCAGCGTATAGTTATTCATATCAATTCTTGAATAGTCCACATAGGGGCGTAATAGCGCATCCGGTAAAATTTCTGGAAGCACACCAAACTGCTGATGAAAAAGGGTAACGCTGGCATCAGCCTCCATGATCAAATCAAGGGCTGAAGTTTCTACGTCCTGGGCTATAGCACTGTCTCTGGCTTCTATATAAAAAAACCTGAAACCTGTCAGTATGAGCAGAATTGTCACAAGGACAGATATACTGGTGGCCTGTGGTATTTGGCGAGACTTAGCAACCTCCACTGATGAGGCTTCTCTTTCTTTCAGAGATTTTTCTGCCTGAGACGCAGTCTTAAGTAGAGAATCATGATTGTCCATTGCCATCTCCTCTAATCATCTCAGTTACGACACCGCCCGAAGGCATGTCCGTTTCCTGGATGCACACAAGTCGGATTCTGGTTTACAAAAGGTGGATTCGCGTTTCCCTGAACAGCAGTTGTTGTGACCACTGGATTCTGTGTTGTAGTTGTCGGCGTTGTAGTCGCAGCTGTAGAGGTCACTGGAGGTTGTGTTGCTGGGATCTGAGTCACTGCAGGAATCTGAACTTGCGGATTCTGGACCGGCGGAGTCGAACTAACTTGAGTGACAGGATCAAGCAATGGAATAACCATCATGGTTGACGGAACCCACCATGCCCATCTGGCGTCGGGCATGATTTCTGAAAAATTCCGCAAGGTTCTATGTTCTTCCTGGTTTCGTGCACTCACTAGTAAATAGGGCGCAGCTTCGCCACCAAATTTCCCATAATCTTTATCTGTGATCACTATGGCCAAATTCAGATTTGGATAGGTCAGATCATCACTAATGGGCACACCCGGCAATAGCTGATTGATGTCCTCTACCCTCTCGGCCCCAATCCCACCTGATACAAACATGGATCGAACCCCTGTCTCATAAGCCGCAGCCATCGCCGTCCGCATCGCATCCACTCGTAGCTGCAGCTCAGCCAAGCGGGCTTTTTCAACATAATCCTGATAGCTTGGAATGGCTACGCTTGCAAGAATGGCCAAAATCAGCACGACAAGCGCCAATTCAATCAAGGTAAAACCTTTGTTTCTGTTTGCTTTTTTCATTCTGACAAGTTAGAAAAATTTTTTTAGTGATCCGCTTTAAAGCTATCGACCACGAACCCAGCAAAAGCTACTATTTAAATCATATCGATAAAGAACAAGTGCCACAATCAAAGAATTCCAACATGCCTGAATTAAAAACACAGCAATCAGAACCATTAAAACTGCTTGGAAAATTCAAATCTGTATACGACCCTGAGAGCAAACTGGATGACAGCTCTGCCAACAATCTTTCACTGCCAGAAGTCTGGTCCAAGTTGACCCACTTTCTGGGTGGAGATAAATGGCAAACGGCTGCAAAGATTGCTGAAATTTCAAATCACCCGATATGCCAGACACCGGACACCCCCGACCCGGAGCTGGTCGTAAAAGTACCGTACCAGATAGCCATGGAAAATTATTTTCTGCCGATTCGGCGTGACGGAAGAAAGACTATAATCGCACTGGCCAATCCACTTGATGAGTCGCTACATGAATTGGTGCAGTTTATCTTTGGGATTAATTATGACTTTGAAATCTTGCCACCAGATGTACTGGAACTTGCAATTTCAAGCGCCTACCAGGATAAGAGTGAGAAAAAATCTCATGGGCAATTGAAAGTTGGTAGTGATGAGAATGCCGGTGATAATGAGAAACTGATCCCCAAACTGGCCAGACAGCTACTTAGAAAAGCTGCGTTGGAAGGCGCATCCGACCTGCACTTACAACCCATCACCGGCAGCTACACGGTTCGCATTAGAGTTGATGGATTACTTAAAAGACAGCTATTGCTACCGGAAAGCGTCAGTAAAGCCCTGATCCGGTTTTTTAAATCTCTGGGCGGCATGGACCCAACCAGTTCTCTCATACCTCAGGATGGTCGCGTTGCTCTTAAAGTCGACAACAAGCAATTTGACCTTCGCCTTTCAACACTCCCGGTTTATGGCTCTCAGGAAAAACTGGTCATCCGTTTTTTGAGTCATTCCAGCATATTCAAACTAATTGAACTTGGTTTCTCATTGGATGAAATTCACATTATTCGGCGACTGGCATCCTATCCATCTGGTGTGATTCTGCTTTGCGGCCCAACTGGATCTGGAAAAACCACAACCCTTTATTCCATTTTGTCTGAACTCAATCAGGAAGATGTCAGTATTGCTACTGTTGAGAACCCGGTTGAATACAACATGACCGGACTGTCGCAAACTGAAATCAACCCAAAAGCAGGAATGACCTTTGCGAAAGCATTGCGGGCCCTGTTAAGACAGGACCCGGATATTATTCTCATCGGTGAAATCCGAGACGAAGAAACCGCAGAGATTGCAATGCAGACGGCTTTAACGGGACACCTGGTCTTTTCAACCCTGCACTCCAATGATTCCCTGAGCGCAATTCCCCGTCTGCTGGATCTAAATGTTCCCCCTCCGATTCTGACTCAGGCACTCACAGGTATCATTTCCCAGAGGCTCTTACGAAAACTCTGTGCAGCCTGTAAAGAGAAGGTATCAGAGCCTTTGAATGATTTTGAAACCGCTTTTCATGTCACAACAAAGCAAAAACCTGCCTATCGCGCAGTGGGCTGTGAAAAATGTCACTACTCCGGCTATCAGGGCAGAACCGTCATCACTGAAATCATCGAGATTGAGGGTGAACTGCAGAAATTGCTTATGGCTGGTGAAACCGATCTGAGTACTTTGCAAAAGGCATTACCCAAAAAGAATGAGAATCTCTCGGTATCAGCCAGTCGACTGATAGTCTCTGGCGAAAGCAGTGTTGAAGAATCCCTGCGAGTTATCGGTAAAAAATTCTGGATTGAACTAGCAGAAAACTATGGCAGCAAAATTCCTGCCATAAGCAGCTCTCTCAATACAGCACGCAAGGAAGGAGCCCAAATCCCTGGCGTTTTGCTGGTGGGGAATGCGAACTGCTTTTCTGAAGAATTACCCCAGGCCATTGAGCAAATTTGGATGCAGGTATATTTTGCAAGCAGTCCTGAAGAGGCCAAAAACAGCCTGAAAACAAATGAACACATTGCCTTTGTTATCCTGGAAATAGTAGATGAAGATGTCAACAAAGTTGTCGCAGATGTTGCTGAATACAGAACAGCCATGGCCTGGTCACGCCTTCCCGCATTGCTTTTGATACCAGAGGGTCGCGAAGACATAAAAGATGCCCTGACCAAGGATGGAGCAACATCGAAAATGCTTTCTAAAACCCTTCCTGTCAGCAATATCATTGTTGAAATCGGTCGTGCCCTTTCTCAGAATCTTGACTTCACCTGGGGCCTAGCAGAAAGCAATGGGCAATAAACTGGTTGCCCATCGAGGCCAGATCGCAGATCACCCGGAAAACTCGCTGGAGTCCCTGCAGGCCGCTATCAATTTTGGAGCCACTTTTCTGGAAATTGATATCCAGCTCACAGCCGATCTGATTCCCATCCTTTGTCATGATGCTACGCTGGAACGCACGGCCGGGGTGAATATTGACGTGAGAAAAAGCAGTTTTTCTGAATTGCTTGACTACAGTGTGGATGAAGCCCAGCGCCTGAACAGCCAGTTTGCTGGCATCAGGATTCCCAGCCTGAAACAGGCGCTTTATCTCCTCGGCAAATATCCTCATGTGCAGATGTTTATCGAACTGAAACAGGAAAGCTTTGATGTCTTTGGCATAGAGACGGTGGTAGAACGCGCCCTGGACTTTATTGAGTTTCAGGCTGATCAGTGCATTGTGATTTCATTCAATCGCGAGGCCCTGGCTTATCTGAAACAGCAAAGTACTCTGCGCATTGGTTGGATCATTCGGGAATTGGGACTGGATACCCTGCAAAAAGCAGCTGAACTGAATCCTGAATTCATGTTCATCAATCAGCTGCGGTGTGAAGGCATTGACTATGATTTCAGCACCGATCCCTGGGAGTGGGTGCTTTATGAAACCAGTGACAGAGATGTCGCAAAAAAATTATTCAGCCGCGGTGTCGCCTATGTGGAAAGCAACGACATCAAAAAACTGCTGCCGTATTTTCAATCATCAAACTGATCCCTCAGCGCCGCTGCAAAAAGGCGTCATGCTCGAAGCGATCCACCTGCACGACATCATCAATCGCCATCTCTGCTGCTTCCATCAGATGATATTCAGCATCTTCAATAAGACCCTGTTCCAGAGCTGATTTAGCCATATTAAGCCAGATGTCCTTTTTTAGTTTGCCTTCTTTAACCAGTTGCTTGAGTTTGTTTTTGACCTCAGCGGCCTGAAGTGATTTGGCATAGGCGTCTTCAAGTTTTCCAAGCCCCGGCTTGCTGCTCTCCGGCACAAAGACATCGGTCGTCAGTCTGTCGAAAAGGGTTCCTTTCACATCCATCACCCGTCTGATCACGGCATCTTTCTGCCTGTCACTGACATCCCTGAAGCGATGTCCCCAGGGCAGACAGATGAAGCGCATGGAAAAGGCCATCAAACGGCTGGGAAAGTTTTGCACAATGCCAAACAACGCCTGTTCAATCTGATACTCGGCATGGGTCAGCGTGTAATCGACCAGTGGCCAGTCTTCCTCATGGCCTTCATCCTGATAACGTTTCAGGGTGCAGGATCCGATATACAGCCAGGCCAGCGCATCGGCATAGCGTCCGCTCAGATATTCCTTGCGTTTCAGCGTCCCTGCCAGCGTCAACAGACCGATATCCGTCATGAAGGCAAAAGCGGCACTGAGCCGGTTCAGACGCTGGTAATGTCTGGCGGCTTTGCCCTGCACCGGAGAACTACTGAACATTTCAAAGCTGAGTGCCTGCAGCCAGGCCCTGACTTTGTTGGTCGCGACATGATTGATGTGCGCAAAGAATGCCTTGTCGAAGGCTTGGATGTCTTTCGCCTCAATCGCCTGCAGTTCTTTGAGCAGATAGGGATGACAGCGCATGGCGCCCTGGCCAAAAATAATCAGGGAGCGGGTCAGGATATTGGCCCCTTCCACGGTGATTGCAATCGGCAGGGAGGTGTAGGTACGCGACAGCATGTTACGCGGTCCACGACAGATGGCCGCCCCACCCTGAATATCCATGGCGTCATTCATGCTTTGCCGCAATGCTTCCGTGAGATACTGCTTGACGATACCGGAAATCACCGAAGGTTTGTTGCCGGCATCAATCGCCGCACAGGTAATATTGCGGGTGGCACTGGTCCAGTAGGCATTGGCAAAGATGCGTGCCAGCGGTGTCCGGACCCCTTCAAAACTGGCAATAGGTAAACCAAACTGTTCCCGGATGGCGCTGTACAGGCCCATACTGCGGGTTGCAAACTGTGCCCCACCGACGCCCAGCGACGGCAGGGAGATGCTGCGTCCCACAGACAGGCATTCCATCAGCATGCGCCAGCCGTTACCCACCTGATCCACACCGCCGATGACATAATCCATTGGAATAAAGACATCCTCTCCATAGACCGGTCCGTTCTGAAACGGAACGCCCATGGGGTCATGATGCTCGCCGATGTGCATGCCGGGCGTGCTGCGCGGCAAGAGGGCACAGGTAATACCGATCTCTGTTTTATCACTGAGGATGTGATCCGGGTCCAGCAGATCAAAGGCCAGACCGACCAGCGTGGCAACCGGTGCCAGCGGGATGTAGCGCTTGTTGAAACTGACGCGGATACCCAGTACCTCTTCGCCATTGAAATTACCCCGGCAAACAATGCCTTTGCTGCGGCTGTTGGCCGCATCACTGCCAGCATGGGGTTCGGTCAGGGCAAAGCAGGGAATT
>CAZKJY010000124.1:0-6235 GCA_964553165.1 uncultured Enterobacteriaceae bacterium | reverse complement strand
AAGAGCCAGTGCGCGAAGGCCGACGGTGACAATCAGACCCCCCAGCAAGGCTAACCAGCCTGGGGAGTCCGCGGACCAAAGAGCCACATAAGTCCAACCACCGGCAAAAGAACAAACTGCATAAGGACGGTGGTCCTTGAAGGCTTTGGGAATCTCGTTACACACCATGTCCCGGAGCACACCACCGAAAACGCCTGTGACCAGACCCATCATTACGGCAACGACTGGCGGCATCTGGGACTGCAAAGCTTGGTGAACACCTGTGGCAGTAAACAGTCCTAGACCAAGCGCATCGGGCCAGAGTATTGTTTTTTCAGTGATCTCAAAATGCCGCTGGCGCATGAATAACATGGCCAAAACACATAGGGCCAGAACACCCCAAAGAATTTCGGTGTGAAGTACCCAAAAAAACGGCCGCTTATCGAGTAGTAAGTCGCGTAAAGTGCCGCCACCAAACGCTGCCAAGAACGCGACCACGCAAACGCCTACCGCATCAAGCTTTTTGCGCGCTGCCTCCATCAGCCCAGATAAAGCAAAAGCGGCGGTGGCTAACAGCTCGACCAGAAGGCGTAGGGTGTCTCCCCATGATTGAAGTGAATACATGTTTGGATTATGTTGCTTTTACAAAGTTGATACGGCCTTAGTTGTGGCCAAAATCTATAAACTTATTTGTCATCCGATTTTTTTTCGCGTGTGCGTGTCGCAGTCTTCGATCTCGCCGTGCTTTTAGACAAAACTGCCGATTCCTGTGGCCTTGATTTCGGAATGTTGTTCGTCTCAAAGTCGAGCCAAGCGGGGTTCAATGAATACATCTCTCCGATAAGCTCCTTGATCGCATCGATGTACCAAGAGTCATCGTTTACACGGTGGCTAAGAATCACTGGCGAAGTAGCTCGTTCGTCATCAATCAAGCGATACACCAGATCAGATCGCAAGCGCGCGGCTGCGGGAATGATGCAAACCCCCATCTCGCACGCGACCAATCCCAAAGCCGCTTGAAGTTCGCGCACTTCATGGACCTCTGAGAGTCTTATATTTTGGTCGTTTAGGAGGCTCAGTACGTGATCGGCATAACTGGGGCGTGGTTCTTTGGGGAAAACGATCAACCGTTCCTGAGCAATTTCTTTGAGGGAAATGCGGCCTTTGTTAGCTGCAAGTGTCGAGCTCGGTGGTAATGCCAAGAGCAGTCGCTCTTCACGCAAAACAGTGCGTGCTACTGTCGCGTCACGCGCACGCACACGGCCAAATCCAACATCAATCCGGCCGGATTTAAGCTCTGTCATTTGCTGCACAGACCCCATGTCGACCAGGTGCACATCCGTATCGGGGTAGCGCTGTCGGAAAGTTCTGACCAACATCGGCAATCCGCCATAAAGGGTGGACGGTACATAGGCAATTGAAATTGATTTTCGTTGCCCACCTTCGGTCTGCCGCACGCTGCTCTTCATTTGATCGACTTTTTGAAGCACTTGCAGTGACTGTTCGTAAAACAGTCGTCCAGGATCGGTCAGCCTCAGTGGGCGGCTGTTGCGCTGAATCAGCTGAACCCCTAATTCATCTTCAAGCTGTTGAATCTGTCGGCTTAAAGGTGGTTGGGCGATGTGCATTTGCTCTGCCGCTCGAGTGAAGTTTCGCGTGGTGGCAACCGCTACGAAATAGCGCAACTGACGAAGGTCCATACAAATTAATTTTCCGGATTTGTGAGTTGATAAGTGATTGATTTATATCAGATAAATGGACAACTATGCTTAAAAGGTATTGAAGAAGATGAATTCGGTGTTGGATCAAAAACGGTCTATGTCTTTCAATACGGGCCATGCAAAACACAACGCTTTCATCACCACAGGCATGCACACCAGCTGATGCAGTGACCATTGTCAAAGTCGAGACCATATTGGTGGACCTGCCCACCATTCGCCCACACAAACTGTCAATGGCCGTGATGAATGGCCAGACCCTGATGTTGGTTCGCGTGCAGTGTTCCGATGGCACGGTTGGCGTCGGAGAGGGCACCACCATCGGTGGACTTGCTTACGGTGCTGAGTCCCCCGAGGGCATGAAGCTGGCAGTTGATACCTATTTCGCACCTTTAATGCTAGGTGCATCTGCGAACCGAGTCTCTGCTTTGATGGCTCGGCTTAACAATTGCATCCGTGAAAACCGATTTGCAAAATGTGCTGTTGAGACCGCATTGTTTGATGCCTTAGGCAAACGTGTCGGCCTGCCAGTTTCAGAGTTATTGGGTGGCCGCGCACACGATCGATTGCCCGTAGCTTGGACTCTTGCTTCTGGCGATACGGCACGCGACATTGCTGAAGCGCAGCAGATGTTATCGATTGGGCGTCATCAGATTTTCAAACTCAAAATTGGTCGCAAGCCAGTGCGGGACGATGTCGCTCACGTCACTGAAATCAAAAAAGCGCTCGGTAATAAAGCGTCAGTGCGGGTAGACGTCAATATGGCGTGGTCTGAATTAGACGCCCGCTATGGACTGCCTGCGTTAGCTGATGCTGGCTGTGAGTTGGCTGAGCAGCCCGTTGCGCACGCTGACGCCATGGCACGCATCAGGGGCCGTTATCCCATCGCCATCATGGCGGATGAGTCTTTGATGGGGCCAGTCTCCGCATTTCAGTTAGCCCAGTCTGGTGCTGCCGATGTATTTGCCATCAAGACCGAACAGTCAGGCGGACTGCAGGCGGCCCAGCAGGTCGCAGGCATTGCCGACGCAGCCCAAATCGCACTGTACGGCGGGACCATGTTGGAAGGAGCTGTGGGCTCCATCGCTTCGGCGCACGTTTTTTCAACATTCCAGGACTTGCGCTGGGGCACCGAGTTGTTCGGCCCTTTGCTCTTGACGGAAGAAATACTGACGCATCCGTTGGTATACCAGGACTATCACCTCGAGCTACCAACCGGACCGGGTCTGGGTATCTCGCTGGATGAAGACCGTGTTCAGTTTTTCCGGCGTGACCGAAACAGCATCAGTGTCAGTGTCAGTAAGGCAGAAGCAACTGTCATTTAAGTTAATCAACCCCGTTTCAGCAACTTGATCTAGGAGAACATCATGAGCGTATCTATTTTCAACACAAAAGAAGTTCAGGAATTTTTGAACTTAGCCAGCGGTTTGACCCAATCAGCCGGCAATGACCGCACCAAGGCTATTGTTCATCGTCTGTTGTCTGACCTGTTCAAAGCGATTGATGACTTGAACATCACATCCGACGAATATTGGGCAGGCGTCGCTTACGTCAATCAACTCGGTGCGCGAAGCGAGGCTGGCTTGTTGTCGCCGGGTTTGGGTTTGGACCGCTTTTTGGACATGCGGATGGATGCAGAGGACGAAGCACTGGGTATTGCCAATCCCACCCCTCGCACCATTGAAGGTCCTCTGTATGTCGCAGGTGCACCCGAAGCCAATGGTTTCGCGCGATTGGATGATGGCAAAGATACAGCTGGCCACACGCTCATCATGCACGGTACTGTGCGCGGCGCCGACGGCAAGCCCTTGCCCAACGCTAAGGTCGAGGTCTGGCACGCCAACACCAAGGGTTTTTATTCGCATTTCGACCCCACGGGCGAGCAGCAAGCCTTTAACATGCGCCGCACAATCATCACGGATGCGCAAGGTGGCTACAAGTTCCAGAGCATCGTACCTGTTGGCTATGGCTGCCCACCTGACGGCCCAACTCAAGCCCTGTTGAACCAACTGGGCCGCCACGGCAACCGCCCTGCGCACATCCACTTCTTTGTGAGCGCTCCTGGCCACCGCAAGCTGACGACGCAAATCAACATTGATGGTGATCCGTTGGTCAACGACGATTTCGCCTACGCGACTCGCGATGGTTTGGTGCCCCCTCTGGTTGAGCGCACCGACGAAGCCAGCATTAAGGCCAATGGTTTGAATGGTCCGTTTGCCGAGATCACTTTCGACATCACCCTCAGCGCCCTCGTTAACGGTGTGGACAACCAATTGGTGGACCGCCCCCGTCTGGCCGCTTAAAGGACAGCGCCTTCATTAAAAAAGGACATGGCAATGACCACAAGCACCAATGCTTCCACTTACGACCACGTCGAAAAGTTGCTCGACTCCGCCCTACAGGACGATCAAGCCAACGGCGTGTTTCGCTGCCGACGCGACATCTTTACCGACCCTGCGTTGTTTGAGTTGGAGATGAAGCATATCTTTGAGGGTAACTGGGTCTATTTGGCACACGAAAGCCAAATTCCAGAAATCAATGATTACTTTACAACCACCATTGGTCGTCAGCCCATTGTGATCACACGCAGCAAAGAGGGCGTACTCAACGCCGTCATCAATGCTTGTGCGCATCGTGGTGCCATGCTCTGTCGTAAAAAACATGGCAATAAAGGTAGCTTTACCTGCCCATTTCATGGCTGGACCTTTGGCAACACGGGCAAGCTCCTGAAAGTCAAAGACGAGAAGGCGACCGAATACCCGGTCCAGTTCAACAAAGAAGGCTCGCACGACCTCAAGAAAGTCGCTCGTTTTGAGAGCTACAAAGGGTTCCTTTTTGGCAGTCTGAATGCCGATGTCCAGCCGCTGCAGGACTTTTTGGGTGAAACCAAGGTCATCATCGACCAAATTGTTGACCAAGCACCCAACGGCCTTGAAGTGCTCCGTGGCAATTCGAGCTACACCTATGACGGTAATTGGAAGTTGCAGATGGAAAACGGCAGTGACGGCTACCACGTCAGCTCAGTTCACTGGAACTATGCCGCCACGATGGGGCGCCGCAAAGATGGCGGAACCAAAGCCGTTGATGCCAATGGTTGGAGCAAGAGCCTTGGTGGGGTCTACGGCTATGAAAATGGTCACATTCTTTTGTGGACCCAAACCATGAACCCCGAGGTTCGTCCTGTTTTCAAACAGCGCGAAGAAATCAAGTCCCGCTTGGGTGAAGCCACAGCGGACCTCATCGTGGGACAGACACGCAACTTGTGTCTGTATCCCAACGTGTATTTGATGGACCAGTTTTCTACACAAATTCGGGTGACCCGTCCCATCAGTGTAGACAAAACGGAGGTCACTATTTATTGCTTTGCGCCCAAAGGTGAAAGCCCCGAAGACCGCGCTTTGCGCATCCGCCAATATGAGGATTTTTTCAATGTGTCCGGTATGGGAACCGCCGACGATTTGGAGGAGTTTCGGTCATGCCAAGAAGGTTATGCCGGTAAGGCCGCACCTTGGAATGACCTCAGTCGTGGTGCACCACTCTGGATTCAAGGGCCTGATGAGAACGCCAAAGCTATGGGCATGAAGCCGCTCATCAGCGGTGGCCGTAGCGATGACGAAGGCCTCTTTGTGTGCCAGCACGATTATTGGGCCAAAACCCTGGTCAAGGCCGTGCAGGCAGAGCGCGAAGGAGACAAAAAATGAGCGCCCAATACGACGCCATCTGCGCATTTATTTACCGCGAAGCACGCTTTCTCGATGATAGAAATTGGGACGAGTGGCTGGAGCTTTATGCCCCCGAGGCCGAGTACTGGATGCCATCGTGGGACGATAACGACGAGCTGACGGATGACCCTCAAACCCAGATTTCGCTAATTTATTACCCCAACCGCAATGGTCTGGAGGATCGTGTTTTCCGTATCAAAACTGAGCGCTCTAGCGCATCGATGCCGGAGCCGCGTACCAACCATATGGTAAGCAATATTGAGGTGCTGTCTGAGCAGGGTGATTCGGTGGATATTCGCTACAACTTCCACACATTGAGCCACCGCTATAAAGAAACTAACCACTTCTTTGGCACTTGCTTTTTGACAATACGTGCGCACGCCGATGTCGGCTTTCGCATTACGCGCAAAAAGATCATCTTGAAAGATGACTATATCAGCCAGGTCATTGACATTTACCACATTTGAAGTCGAGGAAGACAGAGATGACCAGCTACCGTATTGCACTGAACTTCGAAGACGGGGTCACCCGTTTTATTGACTGCGGTGCCAATGAAAAAGTACTCGACAGCGCTTTCAGACAGCGCATCAATCTCCCTATGGATTGTTCCGACGGTGTATGCGGCACTTGCAAGTGCCGCGCCGAAAGCGGCAGCTATGACATGGGGGACGACTACATTGAAGATGCCCTCACGCAGGAAGAAGCCAACAGTGGCTTGGTTTTAACTTGCCAGATGGTGCCAAGCTCAGACTGCGTGATTTCGGTTCCAGTGCCCTCTACGGCATGCAAGACCGGTACTTCGCAGTTCTCAGCCAC
>CAZKJY010000123.1:0-6269 GCA_964553165.1 uncultured Enterobacteriaceae bacterium | reverse complement strand
AAATATGTCCCCCCAGGTCCAGACCCAGGTTATTGGCGCGTTGTACCATCGCCAGTGCATTCCAGCGCACGATGCCGCGGATTTTGCGTTCCATAAACATGTCGCCGGGCATTTTCTCTTCGGCGGAAACAGGGATGGTATTGCGATAGGGAGTGATGAGGGTATCAGGTGGGAGGGGTTCGCCGGATTCAGTGGCCTTGCTGATCAGGCATTTAAGCAGGAACTGTGCTCTTTCCAGACCCTGATATTTGATAACCGAAGCGATTGAGTCAACCCATTCCCGGGTTTCCTGAATATCAATGTCTTTTTCACTCTCTGACATAATTTTTCTCTGTAATTCTAATTCTGACGATGGCTATGCTCTGTAGTAAAGCTACAATTGCGCGCAATTCTACAAAACAATTTTGCAATTTTCCAGCCGATCACTGTAGTTTTTGTAGTTTTACTACAATTTTACCGGATTTTTCCTGATTTAAGATATTTTATCCTTATAATTCAATAGTCTAGGAATATGTAGTGCGATTGCCTAAACCTGCAAGGCCGACAAATACCGTTGCCAATTGAAATGGGGTCCGGGGTCGGTTTTGCGTTCCGGTGCAATATCGGAGTGACCTACTATACGCCCAGGGGCCAGTTGCGGATAGGTCTGAAGCAACTGCCTGGTCACCCCAATTAAACTCTCATACTGCTCCTCGGTAAAATTTTTATCATCACAGCCTTCAAGCTCTATGCCGATGGAAAATTCGTTACAACGCTCTCTGCCTTCAAAACTGGACACCCCGGCATGCCAGGCCATCTGGTCAAAAGGCACATACTGCACAATTTGGGCATCCCGGCGAATCAGTAAATGCGAGGAAACCTTCAAATCCTTCAGGCCTGCAAAATACTCATGCTGCGAGCAGTCCAGCTGATTGCAAAACAGATCATTGATCCAGGGCCCACCAAACTCGCCCGGCGGCAGACTGATATTGTGAATCACCAGAAGGCTGATTTCACTGGAAGGTCTGCTGCTGCAGTTGGGAGAGCTGAGCTGGAGGGCAGACTCCAGGCGGTGATCGATAATTTTCATGCGCCTGTTATACCACAAAATGACTAGGCTATAATGAGCCTTCCTGGGTATCAGAGTTGAATATGACTGAGCAATTATTTCTGGAAGATCTTGAGTTGAATGTCCGCTGTGCGCTGGAAGAAGATATTGGCACCGGCGATATCAGCGTTGCCCTGCTGCCCGAGGCTAAACGTGCCCGTGCCGAAGTGATCTGTCGTGAGGAAGCCGTCATCTGTGGCCGGCCATGGGTGGACGAAGTGTTTCGCCAGGTCAACCCGGAAATCGAACTGGAATGGATGGTCAAGGAAGGCAGTAAATGTGAGCCTGGCGCCCTTATTTTCAGAGCCTATGGTCCCGCCAAGAGCATTCTCACTGCCGAACGCAGCGCACTCAACTTTTTGCAGATTCTGTCCGGAACGGCAACCAGTGCAAGACGCTTTGCTGATCTTGTCCAGCACACTGCTGTGAAAATTCTGGATACCCGTAAAACGATTCCCGGCCTGCGCAGAGCCCAGAAATATGCGGTCCTGCAGGGCCGCTGCTATAACCATAGGCTGGGGCTCTATGATGCCTTTTTACTGAAGGAAAACCACATCAGTGCCTGTGGCGGTATTCGTCAGGCCATTGAACACGCCCGTAAATATGATCCTAACAAACCTGTGGAAATTGAAGTTGAATCCATCGACGAACTGGAACTCGCCATTGATGCCGGCGCCGACACCATCATGCTGGATAATTTCAGTCTGCACGATCTGATCCACGCCGTCGCACTGAACAATGGCTGGGCCCTGCTGGAAGCTTCCGGCGGTTACGATGAAAGCAACATTGTGCCGGTCGCTGAAACCGGCGTGAACTATATTTCCGTTGGCACCATGACCAAGAACTGCCGGGCTATCGATTTTTCCATGCGCTTTAAATAGATTTGTCCTCAGCTTCTGACATTTTTGCAGGACAGCTGGCAGCAGTCATTGGACCTTACTGTTTGCTGACAGATACCGGCAAATTGCCATCCTGTCGGCAGGCCAGGCGCAACCAGTCATCGCCAGCGTAATTCGTTACCGGGATCTGAAGCACATGATAGAGTTGAACATAATAGGCGTGACACATGTTTCTGATCTCTATCCCAATGTGAAATACAAAATTCCGCTTATCGCCTCCCTTAAGGATGTTTCAGTCAGCACAACCATTCATAATCTCGATTCTACGGGACATTTCAGCAATCTGAGCAACAAGAATCTGCTTAAAAAAGCATTTCTAGCGGGCAAGTTCTGCTGGCAAACCCTGTCTGTTTTCATCCGATCCATGTTTAACAAAGCCCCCAATATATACATCTGCTACCCGGGCGTTTTTCTGGCATTGCTTTACTCGTTTGTACCCCGCTCCAGAAGACCGGTCATTTTTTTTGATGCCTTTATTTCCCTCTATGACACCGCAATCAATGACAGAAAGCTCTATTCACCGACAAGCCTCCCTGCCAGGATTTTATACCGCTTGGAGGCAAGAGCATTCGAAGTAGCCGACAAAATCATTACTGATACCGAAGAGAATGCAGCGTTCTATGCCAGCCTGTTTGCTCAGTCAAAAGATAAATTTAATGCCATACAGCTCTGTATCCCGCCCCTGGAACACCCTCCCCGTGAACGATCTGCAAACAGCTCATTTTCCTGTCTGTTCATAGGCTCACTGGTTCCCCTGCATGGCATAGGCCTGATCCTTGAGACAATCGCCTTACTCAGCGATCAGTCTCAGATTCGTTTTAAAATCATCGGCGATGGCCAGGATGGCAAGCAGGTTGAAGAATTTCTGAACCGACAGCACCTTCCTCAATTAAGCTGGGACAGGGGATTTTATCCAACAGCCTATCTGCAGGAAGAGATCGCCAAAGCCGATCTGTGCCTGGGCATTTTTGGCGAATCTGAAAAAGCCGGCCGGGTTATTCCCTACAAAATTTATTATTATGCGGCCATGAGCAAGGCTTTTATAACCCGATCAACGCCCTGCTTTGAGCGTATCAACAAGACCCTGTCAGAACCACTGATGCTGGTATCCGGACAGGACCCAGAAGAGCTGGCAAAGCTGATTGTCCAACTTGCCAAAGAACCGAAACTGATTGAGCAGCAGACCCGGCTGTCGCGGGAATTTCATATGAAACATTTGAGTCAGACAGCAATCAGCGAGAAGCTTGGCAGCCTGTTCAGCACCTTCGGGAAACCCCGGCAAACATGAGCAATAGCCTCCTGCAGATGCTTTTCAAATGGGGGATTCGACTCCTCTACGCCTCTCTGCTGGTTTTTCTCAGCGTATTCATTTTACGCAATATAGAGGCGATGAGAGATTTTGAGCTGCACCCCAGAATTATGCCAATGCTGGCGGCCCTGTTCCTGATCCTGATTTCCTATCTGGCAAACTGCTGGCTATGGCAGCATTTTGCAAAAATCTACGACATCAGGAGTGATTTTATAACCGCCGGTAAAGCCTGGAGCCAATCACAGTTAGGAAAATACATTCCTGGCAAAGTGTCGGTATTCCTGTTTCGCATGAATGTGTATCCGGCAGTTCTGAAAAGCAAGGTAGCCGTTGCGTCCGCCTATGAATACATCACAAATCAGGCAGCAAGCTGCATTATCATTCTGTTAAGTGTCAGTCTTGCTCCCCTTGCCCTGCCTGAGTATCTAAGAGTCTTTGCTATCGCCGGCATCATCTGCTCACTGATCGTGCTTACCCCGGCCTTCTTCGTCCCAGTCACCAATAAATTATTTACACTTCTACGGCAATCCAGACTGGAGGAAGCCCCAAGCTATAAAACCATGCTGCTGTTTATAGGTGCGTATATCATCAGTCTCTTCGTGCAGAGTGCTGGACTTTACTTCGTCATCAGGGCTTTTACTGAATTAAGCATCTGGCATCTGATCACCATCACTGGCATGTATCAGGCCGCAGCACTGGCAGGAATTTTCGCAATATTTACCCCGGCAGGTCTTGGTGTGAGAGAAGGCGTACTGGTGCTGATTGTTCCTTTGCTGGCAATTTCAGAACCTGTGGTCATTGTTTCCGTCATCACGATGCGTCTGTTGACGATACTTGCAGAACTGATCCTTGCGGGCTGTTTTACCGGACTGTCATCCTTTACGAACACTGTGCCCAATCAGCATCGCTAGGCTCAGACTTCACTGCTTTTGCGGGCAACTACGATGAAACCATCGCCCCAGCGTTTGTGGGCAAACAGCCCCTGTAGCACCGTAAAGGGAATCAGTAAGGCTCTCATCAGCTGGGGATGCAGTCTGATCCCTCTGTTTTCTGTTCCACTGGCCAGCGTTTTTTCCAGCATCGAAGTATCGTCACTGTCTTTGTAATAAATATCCCTCAAGGGCCTCATGAGGGAAGTGAGCGGAAAGCCATAGTCGAGCAGTTCCAGTACTGTAAAACCACAGTCTGTCAGTTTGTCACGCAGCTCATGCTCTTCATAACGTCTGACATGGCCGGAAAACTCATCCTGTTTCTGCCATTTACGCATATAGGCCGGCACGGAAATAAACCAGAGTCCTGCCATCTTCAAGCGCTTGTTAACACTTTTCATGAAGTCACGGTCTTGGTCTATATGCTCAAGAACTTCAAAGCTGAGAACACAGTCAAACCCGAATACCTCCAGTTGCCGTATATCTTCACAAACAACCTCAATCCCGGTCTGCCGAATTCTGTTGCGAATGATCTCAGCAGCTTTGGAAGACTGCTCAACAACGAGCCCCTGTTGAATGTTGCTCTGATCAATCAAATAGGCGCTGACATCACCTTTTCCTGCTCCAATTTCCATGAACGAGATCTCAGGATCCAGCAGGTATTTTCTGAACAGCCTGGAGAGTATCGACAGCCGCAGAAAATATCGGGGGGCTGGACTGAGTGCGTAGCTATAAATCGATTTACTCATTGTGTCAGAGTATCAGGCTCAGGATGATGGTTCACTTCGACGCCAGCTGCTGGGCATAAATATAACCCTGGTATTTGTTCTCGCGCTTGAAGTGCACTTCAAATCCATGCTGCTCCAGTAAATGCTTCATTTCCTCAATTGAATATTTTCCTTCCAGCCCAAAATAGTCAGGCTCATGTATCTCCATGACGATTTTTCGGATTTTGGCCAGAGGAGCTTCTGCTGAAAAAAGGATGTCATATTCAGCACCTTCACAATCAATTTTCATCAGATCGACGTACTCAATATCTTTTTGCTGCATGAATTCGGCGAGACTGACAGACCTGACTTCAATCTGGTTGCCGGAAGCACGGACAAGAGAATTTTCAGCTGGATTTGAGGTCGAAAAGTAAAGTATTTCAGTCCCGCTGTGATCTGAAATGGCCACCTGATTGGTCATGACATTGTTATAGGGCGAAACATTCTTCTGCAGATAGGCAAAGGTGTCTGGAAAGGGTTCGCAGACAATGACCCGACCATTTTTTGCCAGTGATGCGGCTTTTGCTGAAAAGGAACCAATGTGCCCCCCGATATCCAGAATGGTGTCCTCATCTGAAATGGCATAAAAGTCATAGACCTTATCAATAATGACCTCCCAGGCCATTGCCAGGTCGGCGATCTTCGCCAGGTTGCTGCCGGATCTGAGTGTTAATCTGATTTCCCTAAGTGTTATCACATGTTTACTGCCGAACCAGAATCCCAGCCAATCCGACAGGCTCCATTCTGACAGCGTGGAAAGAAACATTCTCAATACAAACAGCAATCTACGAAACATTGGGAAAAATCAACCTGAAACGCGGCCTTTGATGCGGAAGCCAGCTAAGAATTTCATGGACCGGTCCTGCCATTTCTGTCAGGCAGCATGGGATGCACCACTCGGGAGGGAGTTTTTTGCATATCATAGCTGAAGAAACTCAACAGCCACTGAAATCCAACGATCAGCAAAAAAACCGTAATCAATTGAACACCCGTGGGCGTCTGCAGGTTTTGCTGGTTATAGCTTATAAAATTGGTATAGCCGTAAATCAGACCCGATATGAAGGTGATCAGGCCAAGCACAAGATTGACTGAGGCGATATTAAAATCCCTGAGAAAATAGTTGTAAAAAATTCGCTTGAAAAAAAGCTGAAGATTTTTACCGAGAAAAGTAAAAATTGATCTGGTAATCGACAGATTGCTGACTTCATCCTGGTACACTGAATCCATCGGGATATCCTGAACCAGCGCATTGATGGTATTCATGCGGAACAACAGACT
>CAZKJY010000122.1:0-6280 GCA_964553165.1 uncultured Enterobacteriaceae bacterium | reverse complement strand
AGGCCAGGGAACTTGCCAATACTTTCTCAGTGTTCACTCTGGATGCCCGAAATCACGGTCAATCCGACTGGGCAGACAGCATGTCCTATGTGGAAATGGCTGAGGATGTCCGGGAAACCCTGGATGCGCTGGTCATTCAGCAGGCTGCTTTTATCGGTCATTCCATGGGAGGCAAGACGGCCATGCAGTTTGCTTTCAACTGGCCAGAGCGGGTAACTAAACTGCTGGTAGTGGATATAGCACCGGTTGCCTACATGGGAGCGCCTGACCGGGTGTTGAATGCACTGATGTGCCTTGATCTGTCATCTCTTACCAGCCGGGCCCAGGCGGATGAACTTTTACAGGCGGATATTCCGGAAAAGGGCATCCGCGATTTTCTGCTCACCAATTTACGCCGCGAGGGTGAGGGCTTTCAGTGGCGCATGAATCTAAAGGCCATCCATGACAATTACAGCCTGTTGCGGGGCGGCTTGAGTATGCAACAGCCCTATCAGGGGAAAACCCTGTTTGTTAAGGGCGAGCGCTCGGACTACCTGATGCCGGCATACAGGGACAGGACGCTGACCTGCTTTCCGAAGGCTCAAATAAAAGTGATTCCTGACGCCGGACACTGGGTGCACAGTGAAAAACCCGAGCAGTTTTTAGCACTGGCCCACAGTTTTCTGAAGGATTGATACCGGGTTTACTGCAGGCGACAGTTCTTGGAAAACTGGGCCTTTAAAAATTCCATCTGGTCGGCCCTTATACGGCGTGAATTCATCAGCGCAAGGTACTCTGCCGGGTTAGGTTCAAAGGGAAGCGCCAGGAGTTCCATATGCGCTTCCTCCGGGGTGCGGTCCTGTTTGAAATGATTGCAGCGACGGCAGGCGGCAACGACATTGGTCCAGGTATTCCGGCCTCCACGTGAAGTAGGCAGGATGTGATCACAGCTCAAATCCCGGTCCAGGAACTCCTTGCCACAATACATGCAAAGATTCTGATCTCGGCGGAAGAGGATGCGATTGGTCAGTGCCGGTTTTTTGTGGTGATGGTGATGCAGGTCACCGGCGCAGGCAATGATGCTGTGCAGTTTGATAAAACTGCGTTCACCATGGATGCGGGAAGTGCCACCCCAGACAGTCCTGACGGTGTCGCCAAGTGTCCAGGTAACCAGTTCTCTGGCGTAGAGGGTAGTGGCTTCCTGCCAGGTAAGCCATTCGATTGGATTACCAGCAACGTTCAAACGAAGTATTTGAGCGTAACTGTCGTCAAATTGCATTGAGAAAATGGGTCTCCTGTTTGACGCGCTTACACTACCCATATTTATTATCCTGGTCAATAGACGCCAGGACGAATTAGCCTCTGCTTAATGGCTTGCTGCAGCAAATTTTTACCAAAATTTAACAGGGTTTTTGACAGCTCAGGTGAATTGACATTTATATGTTGACTGGCTATGCTTGGCAGACTGTGACAAGGGGATAAAAATAACGATGAAAAATAAAACACTACTTTCCAGCACACTATTTCTTCTTTTGTTTGGGGCCGGCATTCACGCCACTTATGCCCAGAACAGACAAACCCAGACGGCGGACTCTATTATGCCAGGAGGTTCCCGTGTTAACCCGGATGTTGAGCTACCGGCTCAGGATTTTGCGACAGCGGAAGAGCATTATAATTACCTGTTGGAGCAGGCCAATGGTGGAACTCAGCATACGATGGCAACTATCCCGGTTTGGGATGGCCTGTGGAGTGCCGGTTACAACAGTATGCCTGCGATTTTCCTTGAAGGCGGATCCATGGCAGTTGCCATGCGACCGGGTGGTCAAGTTAAGGAAGGGGTACTGACGCCTGCCTATGAAGAACATTTCAAAGCCCGGCGCGCTGAGATTGATGCCAATGGGTCTCAATTGTATGACCGCCTGACCAACTGTGAATATCCTGGCATGCCACGCTGGCTATGGGAGCCTTATGTGAAGGAATTCGTCAATACACCATCTCAATCCTGGATGTTGAACGACTTCATGAATGAAACCCGCCGTGTCTATATCAATGCCGAGCATGTCAACATTGATGGCAAGCATTCTGCTACGGGAGACAGTATCGGCTTTTGGGATGAAGACAAGTTAATCATCTGGACCAAATGGATTAACCCGGCGGACTATCTGCGCGGGATGCCCCTGACCAGTAATCAGATCGAGATAGTGGAAAGCTGGGAGGAGATCATCAATGCTGAAGGTCAACGTCAGCTCATCACCCAGGTGACTTTCTATGATCCTATTGGGTTGCAGTCTCCCCAGTCGGCAGTCTATACCCACACAGCCAGCCCTGATCTGGAAGAATTTGGCGCCCGAATCCGCAACTGGGAATGCACCACCAGCAGTAATTCTTACCAGGATGAACAAGGAAGAACATTTTTCCGTTTGCCAGGAGATCCGGAATATCGGGATCCTCGTGGCTTTACAGATTTTCCGGAAATCCCCGGGCAGTCGCTGAATCCGATGGGACAATAACAATAACGAACAGATATTCGAGGATAAGAGCATGAAAAAATTAATCGTAATGAGCGCTGTCGTAATTATGAGCAGTTTTTTGACCCTGGTTCAGCAGGCGCTGGCACACCATTCCTTTGCCATGTTTGACAGTTCCAAGGAAAAAATTATAGAAGGGACTGTCGTGCGCTGGGCTTTTAATAACCCGCATACCTGGTTGTACATTGAAGCCGCCGATGAAAATGGTGAAATGATCACCTGGGGCTTTGAAGGAGCCGCGCAAATCCATGCCATGCGTCAGGGTGTGAACGGCACAACTTTTCAACCCGGCGAGCGGGTCAAGGTGATCATGCAGCCACTGGTTTCCGGAGAACCTGCCGGTGCCATGTGTTTTGTGCAAAAGCAGGATGGCTCTATCGCCCGTCCCAATGATGCTATCTGCGATTCCGAAGCAAGAATTTCTGTCTGGCAGCTGAATGGCTGGTTGAGCTCACCCAGCTTGTCCACCTTTGATGTCGAATAAGCGGCATTGAATTCCTGGAAAAGGTGGGTCCAGGCGCCCAAGACCCACCTGCTCAACAAGGTGCTGTTTCAGGTGCATTTGTGGGCCGGCATCGCCCTCGGTTTGTATATCCTGATGATGAGCGTCAGTGGTGTTGCCTTTCTGCTGGAAAACCAACTTGACCAGCTTTTTGTTCCATCTGCGGTAGAACCCTCCGGTGAAGCCCTTACAGGTCGAGAACTGGAAGCCCGCGCCGAAGCCGTCTACAGCGATTTTGAAATTGTCATGATCTCTGAGCCTTTCAATGAAAGGCGTGCTGCTGCGGTGGTGGTCCGCCAGAATGAAGTCTCCAGCATCCGCTATTTTGATCCCTACCGGGGTGTCGATCAGGGCAGCGCCAATCCCTGGCAGACCAGCATTTACCGCTGGCTGATTGATTTCCATGATGATCTGCTGGTTCCCGGTGGCCTCGGACGCCAGCTTAATGGCTGGGGTGCCTTTGTGTTTCTGCTGATGATGCTCAGCGGTCTGGTAATCTGGTGGCGCGGCAGGTCGCAATGGCGGCAGGGCTTATATGTGACTCCCCGCAGTCAACGCGGTTATTTGTGGCAATTTCACAGTGTGCTCGGTTTCTGGACGCTTTTCTTCATGTTTGCCTGGGGGCTCAGTGGCATGTTTTTAACTATTCCGGGTACTCTGCGTGTAGTGACGGACAATCTCGGGCTGAGTAATGTCCTGGGTATGGGCATTGTCGGCATTCCGCCGCTGGAAGTTGAACGCATGTACGATGCCGGTTTATTGAACGGTGAAGGCGCCCTGCTGAACATCAATGATTTCCGTGGCGACCGCAGTGCGGGTTTCATGGACCTGATGGTGGATCTGCACTTTGGTCGCTATGAATCAGCCTGGGCCATCACTCTGATCGCCTTGATCGCTTTGATCCCGGTCTTCATGTTTATCAGTGGCTTCATTCTCTGGTGGCAGCGAGTGGTCATGCGTACTTACCGCAAACTGCTGCAAAAGTCCTAGTACCCTGGATCAATGCCTCCTGCTTTCCGGTAATAAAACCAGGAAGTGGTCAATCTCGCCAACTCTGGCAGATCTGCTGCGGAAATTTCCCCCAACTCATTGAAAATTAAGCCAAAAAATATTGGCATCATGTTTGCTGTAACTCTGAGTACAAAATAAAACAGGAGTGCAAACCATGCTTAAAAAAATAATTCTGCTGGCTGTCCTGGTCTTCACCCTGATCGGTTTCATGCCGCTTCAGGCGCAGGACCGAGTGACCCGGATGCATCAGTTTGATCTCGACGGCATCGAAGAGATTGAAATCAACAATGCCGTTGGTTCCATTGAACTGAATATCGTGGAAGGTAGTGAACTGCGGGTAGAACTGGAACTGGAAGGCGACCGGGAGGGCTTCTTTCGCAGACGCAGGGATGTTGGCAATGTCGATCTGGCGCTTGAAGAAGACGATGACAGGTTGAGTCTGTCCATCGATGACGACGATGTCACTGCTCACTGGACCGTGTTCATGCCGGAAGTATCACTGATTGATATTGATCTGGGTGTTGGCGAGATCGATGCAGAGATCGGCGCCAGCAGTCTCCAGATCAATGTTGGCGTCGGCGATGTTGAGGTTGAGGCGCCACTGAAAGAAATCGGTGATATCCACGTTTCATCTGGCGTCGGAGATGCCCGCATCAGAGGCGCCGATAACGTCGATCAATCCAGGCAGATCGTTTCGGAGCAGAGTGATGCCCGCGGGGAAGGCATTCATGATATTGATATAGAAGTCGGGGTTGGCAGCGCGATTGTCAGACTTTTTTAAAACGGACTATGCCAAAATTCATTAATTGTGCTGTATTAAGTTTTTGTTCAGTTTGAGGATTCAGGGTTCAGTTTCAATTCAGTAAAGCCGCTGAATAATGCCCGCTACTTAAATTCATTTGAACAAAGACAGGCAGGATTAACAATGAAAAACCTAGCATGCATGGCGTTGACAGGGATTGGTTTGGTACTCGGTGCATGCGGAGGTGGTGGCGGAAATACGGGAATGCCATCAGCATCTACTGCTGTTTCGATTGCAGAAACTGCAATGAATGCTGAGTCTGAACCAGCGGAGCTGGATTTGAACGTGCGTGATTTTGCTGCCTATGTTGCCCGGGCTCCCCAGGCGTGGCAGGACATTGTCGGGCCGATCAACAATGCCAGAGCCACCCTGGGGCTCATCCTCTTTTATGACACACGGCTGTCCAGTAACAATGAAGTGTCCTGTGCCAGCTGTCATGCCCAGCAGGCGGCTTTCAGTGATGCCAGGGAAAATAACAGCACCAGCGAGGGGGTGAATGGACGGACCGGCAAAAATTCGCTCCAGCTGACCAATGTCGCCATGCACCCCGGAGGCAGAATGTTCTGGGATGAGCGGGCTGAGCATCTGATAGATCAGGCGGACAATCCCATCGTCGATAGCACTGAGATGAATGAAACTTTTCCGGCGCTGCTGGTGGAACTCGGTGAGACTGATTTTTACGAAGCTTTATTCATCAACGCCTTTGAAGATATACCGGGCAACAACATCACCCGTGAGCGTCTGCAGGAAGCCATTGCCGAATTTGAGAAGACCCTGCTCAGTTTCAGCTCCCCCTTTGATACCGGCACAATGACTGCACAGGCTGAAGCCGGACAGCTACTTTACAACGCCAATAACAATGAGTGCCGCCATTGTCATGGTCGTGCGGAACCTGGCGCCACGTTCAATATGGTTGAGAATGCAGGCATCGCGGCAGGCGGGGGCATCGGCGAGTTTCCCCAGCGTATTGACATCGGCCTGGAGCAGGACGATGTACAGACCACCTCATTTAAGGTATCAAGCCTGCGTAACGTCGCGGTGACTGCTCCCTTCACGCATGTGGGACAGCTGGAAACACTCAGGGATGTGATGGACTTCTATGCCTCGGTGCCAGGTCTTGAACCAGTCAATCGAAGTACGACTGATCCGCGGGTCCTCAACATCAGACTGACACCGGCAGAGCGGGATGATCTGATTGCCTTTCTGGAAGCGCTGACGGATCAGGATTTTCTGAGCAATCCGCTGTTCGCCAGTCCGTTTAATGACTGAGGAAAGGGCCTGGCTATTTCTTTTCCAGCAAGGTCAGCAGGGATGATGTGTCCCAGCGACTGCCGCCAATATCCTGCACCCGGGCATAAAAGGAATCGACCAGCTGGGTGACTGGCAGGGAGGCGCCATTCTCGCGCGCTTCCTGCATGGTGATGGCGAGATCCTTGCGCATCCAGTCAACCGCGAAGC
>CAZKJY010000121.1:0-6295 GCA_964553165.1 uncultured Enterobacteriaceae bacterium | reverse complement strand
CGGGCATGGTAATCAGATGGCCGACCGCCTCCCGGTCCGTCGTTTCAACCACCTGCACTGCGTTCTGTGGAAGACCGGCTTTTTCCAGCCCCTGACTGACGCAGGCGGCAATCGCCTGATTGGAATGAATGGCTTCAGAGCCACCCCGCAGAATCACCGCATTGCCGGATTTGAGGCACAGGCTGGCTGCCTCAACGGTGACATTGGGACGGGATTCGTAGATGATGCCGATGACACCCAGCGGGACCCGCATGCGACCGACCTGAATGCCGCTTGGGCGATAACGCAGATCGGTAATCTCACCTATGGGATCTGCCAGGGTGCGTACCTGGTGGAGATTTTCTATCATCAGCTCAATCCGCGCTGGGGTGAGTTCCAGGCGATCCAGCATCGCAGCTGCCAGGCCTTTCTCCCTGCCGGCTGCCAGGTCTCTGGCATTGGCTTTAGCCAGCGCCTCACGGGACTGATCCAGTGCTTCGGCTGCATGAATCAAGGCCTGATTCTTCAGCTCAGTGCTGGCTGTCGCCATGACACTGGCGGCGGCTCTGGCCTGTTGACCCAGCTTCTGCATCAGGGCTTTTATCTCAGACATGGTTCTTCCAACTGCGTGCAAAAGCGCGATTATAACTGATTAATGACAAGATCACCCCGTACTAAGCGTTCCTTGTCCTGCTTACTGAATTTTTTAATTTTTGCCTCCAGTCTGGACGCCGCAGAGCGGTCCCCGGCAGCTTGCATGTATACCAGTTCAAGCGGCCCTTTGCCCCGCAGACTCTTCGCGGCCCGGGACTCCCCAGACTGGTGTTCCCGCAGGCGGCGCTCTACGTCCGTACTGATACCGGTATACAGATGACCCTGAGCTGTTCGTAACAAATAGACAAACCAGGAAGGCTCAGCAGACATCTTTTAAAACTCCCTTGATTTTTGCCAAGGAAACAAGAATTCCAGGCCCTGCCACTGGAAATTTAAGCCATTTCGCTGTATAAATGCGGCTCCTCGTTGAGGCGGTTTCACACTCAACAACAAACCCAAAAACCGGGTCCCAAACACGGCCTAAGGACAATCCAAGAGATGTATAAGATTCAGACATTTAACCAAATTTCTGATAAAGGTTTATCACGTTTACCGCAGCAAGATTATCAGGTTTCCGACAAGCATGAAGACCCTGATGCCATCATCCTGCGCAGTTTCAAACTCAGCATGGACAATGTGACACCCAGCCTGAGAGCCGTTGCCCGTGCCGGCGCCGGTGTGAACAATGTCCCCGTTGCCGACTATACCAAGAAAGGCATCGTGGTTTTCAATACCCCGGGGGCGAACGCCAATGCCGTTAAGGAACTGGTGATCTGCGGCATGCTGCTGTCTTCCCGTGGCATTGTTTCCGGTATCAACTGGGTCAACAGCCTGGCAGAGCAGAAAGACCTGAGCGAACTGGGGCCACAGGTTGAGGCCGGTAAAAAGAATTTCAAAGGCTCTGAACTGGCCGGCAAAACCCTCGGGGTTATCGGGCTGGGTGCCATCGGTGCACTGGTCGCCAATGCCGCCATTGATCTGGGCATGAAAGTGCTGGGTTATGACCCCGCGATTTCCATCGACGCTGCCTGGCGTCTGGCCAATCAGGTTGAACGACAGGAAAACATGACTGCCCTGCTGTCCAAATCAGACTTTGTCAGCCTGCATCTTCCCATGCTCGACAGCACGCGCAATCTGATTGATGAAAAAGCCATTTCCTATCTGAAGCCCGGCGCGGTAATCCTGAATTTTTCACGCGATGCCATCGTCAATACCGAGGCACTGATCAAAGGCCTGGAAAGTGGGCAGGTCGGTCGCTACGTGTGCGACTTCCCCACCAAGGACCTGCTGGGCAATGACAAAGCCATTCTGATGCCTCATATCGGCGCCAGCACCGATGAAGCCGAAGATAATTGTGCCGTCATGGCCGCAGATCAGCTGCGTGATTTCCTGGAAAACGGCAACATTAAAAATTCCGTCAACTTCCCCCAGATTTCACTGGAAAGAAACGGCGGCACCCGTCTGGCAATCGTCAATGAAAACGTGCCAGGCATGCTCGGAAAAATCATGTCTGTGCTAGCTGACAAGAACATCAACGTACTGGATATGCTCAACAAAAGCCGCGATGAGATTGCCTACAATCTGATTGATATCGATGGCAGTGCAGATGACAGTATCGTGAAGGATATTGAGGCCATTGAGCATGTTACCCGGGCCTGGTTCATCTGATTGAACGTTGCCCCTCACCCTAATCAATAACGGAAAGGTCTATGACTAAACAGGTTTACAATTTTGGAGCCGGCCCGGCCATGTTGCCAGTCCCGGTAATGCAGCAGATACAGGAAGAATTTCTGGATTTTCAGGGCATGGGCATTTCCCTGATTGAATTAAGTCATCGCTCCAAGGAATTTGATGCCGTCATCAATCGCTGTGATGAATTAATTCGTGAACTCTCAGCACTGCCTGACAATTATAAGATCCTCTACACACACGGCGGTGCGCAGATGCAGTTTGCCGGTGTGCCGCTGAACCTGCTGGGCCTGAAACCGGCGCATAAGGCGGTGTATTCCGAAACTGGAAACTTCTCCAAACTGGCGAACAAGGAAGCCGCCCGTTACGGTGAAATCATCATAGCCAGCAGCTCTGCTGACACTGATTATGATCGGATCCCGGCCTTTACTGCGGACATGATTCCTGATGATGCTTCCTATGCCTACATCACCAGCAACAACACCATCTACGGCACCCAGTACAAGGAATACCCCCAGCTGGGAGATATCCCGCTGGCGATTGACGCCACGTCCGATATTTATTCACGCCCGATTGACTGGTCACGTATCGGCTTGATGTTTGGCGGCTTACAAAAGAATCTGGGACCTTCAGGCATGGCTCTGGTTATTGTGCGGGAAGACCTGATTGGTCACGCGCTGGAATACACCCCTTCCCTGATGGATTACGCTGTGTATGAAAAATCCCATTCGCTGGCCAACACCAACAATACCTTTGCCATCTATACCATGGGCCTGGTCATGCAATGGCTGAAGGACCAGGGCGGCCTGGAAGCCATCGAAAAAGTGAATCAGCAAAAAGCTGCCTTGATCTACGGCGTCATCGACAACAGTGATTTCTATTATGGCACTGCCCATCAGGATCACCGTTCAATCATGAATGTGACCTACACCCTGCCAAATGAAGAGCTGACTACCAAGTTCCTCAAGGAAGCGCTGGCCAATGGTCTTTACGCCCTGAAAGGACACCGCAATGTTGGTGGTATCCGTGCTTCCATTTACAACGCCATGCCGCTGGCTGGCTGTGAGGCCCTGGCAGACTTCATGAAAGAGTTTGAAAGAACCAACGGCTAGACATCTCCGGCAAGACAGCACTGAAAAGGAGCCTTATGGCTCCTTTTTTGTATCCGTGTTTGTATCCGTGTTTGTATCCGTGAACGTCGTGTCGATGGCTGTCAGTCTGATGCTTTCCTGTTAAATACTTGTCGCGAGGCCCGGTATTCTATATTTTCCTGCTTTAGAGTCTTTACAGACCTGGTTGAATACCCCTGGAGGAGATGACATGAGCAGCAGATTTTTTAATGTCCAAAAAGTAACAGGATTAATCTTATCAAGCATCCTGTCTTTGGTTTTTTGCACTTCAGTGCAGGCACAGATTTCTGAAGGGCCTTCAAACGCTTCCTTCTGGGATGATGTCCCGCTTACCGTGCTGGAAGGTTCTGCAAGAGGTGATATCTACTGGATACAGCAACGCCATGATGCGCCTGAGGGTTCGCAGGCCTGGAACATGATCTATGTCACCGAGGGCGTGCATGGGCAGCTGGAATATGTTTCAGGTGAGATTTATATACCGAGAGCTCCTTCGGCAGGCCCGCGAAAATTAATAATCTGGGGCATCGGGACTCCTGGCTTTCAGGACTCATGCGCTCCTTCCAGAAATCCGCTTTACATGCCCAATAGCCGCGTTCCTGGCATAGAAGCTTTGCTTGCCCGGGGATACGTGGTGGTGATGAGTGACTATCAGGGTCTTGGGACGCCTGGCGCCTTTGCCTATCTGCAGGGTGAAGCACAGGCAAAATCCTCACTTGATGCCGCCCGCGCAGCCAGGAAATTTCCGCTTGCCAATGTCGGGACTGAGTTGGGTGTCTATGGTTTCTCCCAGGGAGGCCAGACCGCATTATGGGTCAGTCATCTGGCCCGGGATTATGCGCCGGAATTTACCCTCGTTGGGGCAGTTCCCATTGCACCTGCCGCAAGACATTTAGACCTGTCCTATTATGATCTGGGCATTCCTGAAAATTCAGGCTACTTCATAACACGGATGGCTGGTCTCCAGGTTGGTCACCCGGAACTGAGACTCAGAGACATTCTGACAGAAGCCGGACTGGAATTACTCACGGCGCAGGCCTGGGGTTGCTATGAGATATTTGGTGCAGGCGCGGGCATGTCAGAACCCTATGCAAAAGCGGAAGCATTGGATGCCGGCCCCTGGCGTGAGCGCCTGGAAGAAAATGATGACTTTCTGCCCATTCCTGCATCCATCCCTGTTTTTATTATTCAGGGGGATGCCGATATTGATGTGCCGGTGGAACTGACCCGAGAAGTCAATGCAGATCTCTGTGCTCAGGGTAATCAGCTTGAGTATCTTGAACTGCCTGGCCTTGATCACAGTTATGAAATCCAGCGGGTTGCAGGATCCATGGTTGCAGACTGGTTTTCGGCCAGGTTCAATGGCGAAGCGCTTAACAATTATTGTGAGCAGTAAACCTGCGCAGTCGCTGTGAAGCGTGACGAGCGAAGGGAGTTCGAGGCAAAGCCGGAATTTAATGAAGGAACTTACAAACAGTAAGTGACTGAATTAAATTCAGGCTTTAACGTAGAAATACCGAGCGCAGTAGCTTTAAGGTCAGAAGCGGAAATTGTGGGTATATTTAAGCACAATTTCCGACTGCAGCGGATTCATCTCCCGGAATGCGCCCGCCGTCGAATCAAAATTGTAATTGACCACCAGGTAAAAATCCTGACCTGCGCGCGGGTTCCAGCGCAGGCGACTGTTAATACCGAAAGTATCGCTTCTGTTTTCATACTGCAGCAGACTGATCCAGGACCATTCAGGATTGATGGCAACGCTGGCATCCAGTGTTATCTGGCGGTTGATCACCCGAGCTTCTGGCAGCACCACGTCATTGAAATTGTAAGAGAAATCAAAGGCCAGACGACGATTTGGGCGCCAGTCAACGCCGGCACTGATCTGGTCGCGGTCGCCGGTATAGAAACCGCCGGTCTGATAACTCAATGAGGGAGCAAAGCGTCGATTGTTGGAGGCATTAAATGCCAGGGTCATTGAATTCCATGAGTAATCATCCGGCTGGAAATCAACGCCGAGAATCCTGAAATTTTCCGTTGGAATATCATGGTCGTAGTTTACTGTCAAATGCAGCTGGTCGCCCTGATAGGAGTTGAAATTGATGACCCGCCAGAACAGGGCTTCGGTTTCCAGTTTGTCGGTAACTGAGGATTCCGTGCGGGTATAACGCACGGCAGAAAAAATATTCCTGACCAGACTGCTGCCTGGAAAGTAGCGACGGTAATTAACAAAGGCTGAGGATTGCTTGATCCCTGTACGGTTGATAAAGCCCAGTCGGGGCGAAAACTCATTGCCGAGATAGGTATAGGAGGCACTGCCGCTGAAACCGTTATTCTGGGTCGAAAAATTGACTTCACCTTTATAGGCCTTGCTGTCCCCTTCAATACCCTCTACGTCAGAACGCTGGTACCACCAGTCACTGGTCATGGTATAGCGGTCATTGAAGCGGGTATTGCGATAGCGGAAATCCACCCCGGCGAGATTACTGTCGGTTTCGCTGTTGGGATCACCCTGGGTAAAGATGGCGCCAACTCTTGATTCTGAGAGGACATTGGATACCACGCGCCCAACCAGGACATTCTGTCCGTCAAGCCCAGGTGTGTCACCCTGTTGGACGGCCAGCAGGCCCACACTCAAGTCATCCACACGACCGGCCAGTTTGACACCGGCTTCAATATCCACTGGCTGGCCCGTGTTCGGGTCCAGGCCGATACGACGCGAATAAAAAGGCATCCCGTTGGAGCTGCTGCCAAAGCCACCGCCCGTCAAATCACCAAAGCTGAAAATCTCGGAATCCTGCAAAAAGAAGTCACGTTTTTCCTCAAAGAAAAGGCCAAAACGGGTGAAATTGACCTGACGGTTATCCGCTTCCGTGGCCGAAAAATCGGTGTTGAAAGTCAGCGCCCCG
>CAZKJY010000120.1:0-6308 GCA_964553165.1 uncultured Enterobacteriaceae bacterium | reverse complement strand
GATAGCGACCCGCCAGGCTCACCATGGTGGTCAGCGCAGCGCCCTTATTGCCACGTTCTTCCTTGTCGACCTGGATGATGACGTCGATACCTTCCTTGACGACATCCTTGATGTTGATGCGGCCACTGATTTCATTCGGCTGCTTGGAGAAATATTCTCTGGAAATTTCCTTCAGCGGCAGGAAGCCGTGACGGTCAGCACCGAAGTTGACAAAGGCCGCTTCGAGGCTGGGTTCAATACGGGTAATCTTGCCTTTATAGATATTGGCTTTTTTCTGGATGCGGGTGCGGTTTTCAATATCCAGATCGTAGAGTTTCTGGCCATCGACCAGAGCGACACGCAACTCCTCTTTCTGGGTTGCGTTAACGAGCATTCTTTTCATAGTGTTCCGTTACTTCATAACGGAAGCGGGTAACGCTTAAGTACCGGGAATCCCCGATAAATGCCTAGAAAATAGATGAGATAAATATAATAACTATTTGTTTTTATTATATTTACAAGTTATCAAAAGGCGCGTCTGCGCATGGCAGTCTGCTTGTTATCGTCCCAGCAAGCCAGGAATACCGGATTGCTGTTTTGCCTTACTACAGCCAGTATCAATGTGCTGGGCTGTTCTTGTAACCTGTTTTTGCCAGCTCCTCAGGGAGCCGTTTCCTGCATCTAGTTTGCTAAATCTGTTACCCGGCTTCCCGGGTTAATGTTCCTGCCAGGCAGGCGTTTTGTTCTAAATGCCCGGTCAGTCTCTGACTGAACCAATGGCGAAATTCTTGTCTCTATCCTTGTGTGTTTTTTCCTGCGGTGTTCCTGATTGTCTTAATGTTACTAAGTTTATGTATTACTGCTGTTTCGATTAAATTCTGTTTTGGGCCGCTCACTGTGTTTAAAAACTTCACGGGAGTCTGGCTGATTCGTTGCCTTCGCTGTGCCAGGAGTGTGTTTGATTAAATCGACTTACCTGAACAGCGGGGGATGAAGGTATACTTGCGCTTCATCCTGACTTGAGCCTGCTTTTGACTGCGAGCTCTGCAGGCCCGGAATATAGCAGTAATATCCAGTCAGTTCAATCATTTATGGCGACTAACTAAGAGTCTGGTGGATGTCCTTAGCCCGCAGAATCAGGCCTTTGTGGCCTGGAACAGGGCTGAATCAGGGTGTTTGGGGAATATGAGTGTGAATTCAGACAGTAACAGCACGGCTAAGGTCCAACTCGTCGAGGTTGACGAGAATGCCACTGGGCAGCGGGTGGACAATTTCCTGTTGTCCCGTCTGAAAGGCGTCCCCAAAAGCCGGATCTACCGCATTATTCGCAAGGGTGAAGTGCGGGTAAATGGCAAACGGGTCAAACCGGAATACAAATTACAGACGGAAGACAGCGTCCGAATTCCCCCGCTGCGACTATCCCAGCAGAAAGCGCCGGAACCCAGTGCGCAGTTGGCGGAACTGCTGCGACAGGCTGTTTTGTATAGTGATGATGACATTCTGGTGCTCAACAAGCCGGCGGGATTGGCGGTCCATCGGGGCAGCGGCATTACCATATCCGTGATTGATGCCCTGCACAGCCTGTATCCAGGCGAATATCTGGAACTGGTGCACCGGCTGGACAAGGGCACCTCAGGCTGTCTGTTACTGGCTCGCAATGCCAGGACGCTCAAAATATTGCAGGATGCGTTTCGTGAACGGGAAACCCATAAGGAATACCATGCGCTGGTCCACGGTCTTTGGCCGGAGGAACTGACGCAGGTCAGCGCAGGCTTGCAGCGGGCCCCTGAAAAACACGGTGAACGCAAGGTGTATGTCAGCCAGAGCGGAAAAGCAGCGTCGACACACTTTCACTGTCTGGCGCATTATCAGGCTTACAGCCTGTTAAAGGCCCTTCCGGTGACGGGGCGGACACACCAGATCAGGGTGCATGCTGCTTTCGCCGGCTATCCGCTGTGTGGTGATGAAAAGTACAGCAGTCCTGAACAGCGTCAGTCCCTGCGTGTTCTGGGCATAAAACGCCTTTGTCTGCATGCGGCAACACTGAGTTTCAAACATCCTGTCGATGGCAGGGCACTGACATTCACGGCCCCCTATGATGATTCCTTCGCCGCGGCAGTCCAGATTCTGGGTAGCCTGAAAGCCTGACAGGCCGCTATCTTAATTGTTTTGACAGTGCCTGCAGGCAGTGCCTATCATCCCGCCTATGTCCCAAGCCGCCAATCCCCGTAACATTGATGTCCGCCGGTATTTTTCCCAGCAAAGAGAATACCGTGCCAGCTTTCGTTTATCCCTGTTTCCCCGCTTGCAGGCGCTGCTGTCAGAAGACAATGACGAAACGAAAGTCATTACGGTGGATCTGCAGTTTGAGAAAAACCCCCAGGGCGAATGCTTTATCAGCGGGAATATTGAGGCCGAACTGACGCTGATCTGTCAGCGTTGTCTGGGTGATTTGCCACATCAGCTGCATACACAGCTGGCCGTGCAGGTGGTGGAAGAGCTGCAAACAGCCGGAGACCGCGAACTGGATGCGGATGAGCTTGAGGTGGTGCTGAGTGAGCATGGCCGACTGGATTTACTGAGCCTGATTGAAGACGAAGTCATTTTGAGCCTGCCAATCGTCTCTTTTCACGAAGATGCAGCCTGCAGTCAGGATCTGCAGGCTTTCCGGGAGGCCGCACAAAATAAGGCCCCGGCGAAGGAAAGCAGCCCCTTTGCCAGTCTGGAAGTCCTGAAAAAGCAGCTGCAGGCCGAAAAGCAGAAGCTTGAATCGACAGCGGGCAAGGCCTCCCGGACAAGTAAAAGGAAATGAAACATTCTTGTCGATAGTTTGGATATAATCCTGTAGAATCACGCGGTTTTTCGGGTAGCCCCAGAAACAGACCAGATTTTTAGAGAGGAAATTCGCATGGCAGTTCAACAAAACAGAGTGACCCGTTCCAAACGCAACATGCGTCGGGCGCACGACTCTTTGTCAAAAGCGACAATCTCAACTGACGCTGAAACCGGTGAGCGTCATCGTCGTCACCACATGAGCCCAGACGGGTTTTTCAAGGGACGTCAGGTTGTCCGCGGCAAGGATGATTAAAGGCGGGATCAAGCCCAATCAATAAAAAGCAGCTTTTAAAGCTGCTTTTTGCTTTTAGGCTTTACACTGAATTTTAATCGCAACCCTTTTCAGGGGAATCGAATGCAACAACATCTAGGTTTTATTTTTCCCGGTCAGGGATCCCAGAAAGAAGGCATGCTGGCCGAACTGGCTGAAAAACATGCGCTGATTGGGGAAACATTTCAGGAAGCCTCGACTGTCCTGGGCTATGACCTCTGGCAGCTCTGTCAGCAGGACCCGGACAAACAGCTCAGTCTGACCCATATTACTCAGCCGGCAATTCTGACCGCTTCAGTTGCCCTCTGGCGTCTGTGGTGCAGTCTTGGTGGCGCAAAACCAGCGCTGATGGCGGGGCACAGTCTGGGGGAATATTCTGCGCTGGTTTGCAGCGGAGCACTGAAATTTACAGACGCTGTTAATCTGGTGCGTCAGCGCGGTGAATTCATGCAGTCAGCTGTCCCGCTGGGTGTTGGTACCATGGCTGCCATTGTTGGCCTGGAAGATGAGCAGGTGAAGGCAGCCTGCGCAGAAGCCGCGCGGGGACAGGCCGTGGAAGCGGTAAATTTTAATTCTCCCGGTCAGGTCGTGATTGCCGGACATGTTGAGGCTGTCGAGCGGGCCATAGATGCCTGCAAGGCCAGGGGTGCCAAACGGGCATTGCCCCTGCCGGTGAGTGCGCCGTTTCATTCATCGCTGATGCAGCCGGCAGCTGAACGCTTTGCGGATGTTATTGCGGATATTGAAATCAGCGTGCCAGACATTCCGGTGATTCAGAATTTTGATCTGTCAGTAGCGGGCGAAAATACCGGGCAGATCCGGGATAACCTGATCAAACAGATCTACAGCCCGGTACCCTGGGTTGACACCATCAACAGTTTCTCAAGACAGGGAATCAGCGTGGTCGTTGAATGCGGCCCAGGCAAAGTGCTGAGTGGACTGAACAAGCGTATCGCGGCAGAAATGCAGGCCGAAGCGACAGAAAACGAGACTGCTCTACAGGCTGCACTTGCAGCTGTACAGTCTTAAACCGGGTAAGCAAAAATGAGCAATAAAGTAGCAGTAGTGACCGGCGCGAGCCGTGGTATTGGTAAAGCCATCGCCCTGCAGCTGGGTAAACAGAATGGCTTCACCGTGCTCGGCACAGCAACCACAGAAGCTGGCGCTGAGAAAATTTCAGCGTACCTGAATGAAGCCGGTGTCACGGGCAAAGGCTATTGTCTCAATGTCACCGATGATGAATCGATACTCAATTTCAGTAAACAGATTCAGGAAGATTACGAAGCCCCCTTGATTCTGGTCAACAATGCCGGCGTCACACGCGATAACATCCTGATGCGGATGAAAGAAGAGGAGTGGCAGGAAGTCATCGATACCAATCTGGGGTCGATTTTCAGGCTGTCAAAAGCCCTGGTGCGGGGCATGACAAAAGCCCGCTGGGGACGCATCATCAGCATCAGCTCGGTGGTAGGGTCGAGCGGTAACATGGGGCAGTCCAACTATGCGGCATCAAAGGCAGGCATTGAAGGATTCTCAAGAGCACTGGCTATTGAGCTGGGTTCAAGGGGCATCACGGTGAACTGTGTTGCACCAGGATTCATTGATACTGATATGACCAGGGAAATCAGTGAAGAACACAGTCAGCTGCTGCTCAGTAAAATTCCGCTGGGACGTTATGGTCAACCCGAGGAAATCGCCGCAGCTGTTGCATTTCTGGCCTCGGATGAAGCTGCCTACATCAGTGGGGAGACGCTGCACATCAATGGCGGCATGTACATGGGCTAGGGCAAAAATTGTACTTTGAGCTTACAATCCAAAGAAAAAAAGGTAAACTGGCGGCCTGAAAAATTGGTGCCTGTCATATCCCAGTAGAAACAGGGATAAAAGACGAGAATAAAAAGATAACGTCTATAAGAATTTCAATTTAGTGGTTTTAATTTATCCTTATCAGTTAGGAAACTACCAGGAGCATAGAAAATATGAGTAGTGTTGAAGAGCGTGTAAAAAAGATTGTTTCTGAGCAACTCGGTGTCAAAGAGGAAGAGGTCAAAAGTGAAGCCTCTTTCGTCGAAGATCTGGGTGCAGACTCTCTCGATACTGTGGAATTGGTCATGGCTTTGGAAGAAGAGTTTGAGACTGAAATTCCTGACGAGGAAGCTGAAAAAATCACGACTGTCCAACTGGCGATTGATTACATCAACGCCAATCTCTAACGCAGATTTTTACTATTAAAAAGGCTACCCTTGGTGACTCCAGGCGTAGCTTTTTTATTTTCAGCGTCCAGTTAATGAGGCGAAGTTTTGAGTCGGAGAAGAGTCGTCGTAACCGGTCTGGGTCTGCTGACCTCGGTCGGGAATAACGTAACAGATACCTGGTCAAACGTATTAGCCGGGAAGAGCGGCATTGCCACAATCGAACATTTCGATGTCAGCGCCTATGCCACGCATTTTGCCGGCTGTGTCAAAAATTTTGATGTGACACAGTATCTGCCCCTGAAAGAAGCCCGGCGCATGGATGTCTTCCTGCAGTACGGCATGGCTGCGGGGATACAGGCGGTACAGGATGCCGGCCTGCATGAAGCGGCTTATGACCCGACCCGGGTGGGTGTTTTTATTGGCTCGGGCATCGGGGGTATCACCAATATCGAAGATGTTGTGCATACCATCGACGGGGATGGTCCACGCAGAATTTCGCCTTTCTTTGTGCCGGGCTCAGTGATCAACATGATCTCCGGCAATCTCTCCATTCAGTATAATTTTCAGGGTCCGAATCTGGCCGTATCAACGGCATGCAGTACCGGCACACACAGTATTGGTCTGGCGGCGCGTCTGATTGCCTATGGGGATGCGGATGCCATGGTTGCTGGTGGCGCAGAAATGGCCTCATCACCGGTCGGTATCGGTGGATTCGGTGCCGCGAGAGCCCTGTCGACCCGCAATGATGCGCCGGAAAAGGCCAGTCGCCCCTGGGACCGTGATCGTGACGGTTTTGCACTTGGTGATGGTGGAGGCGTTCTGGTATTGGAAGAATATGAAGCCGCGAAAAAGCGCGGTGCGCCGATCTACGCAGAATTAATTGGTTTTGGTCTGGGCGGTGATGCCTATCACATCACTTCTCCCACGGAAGATGGCAGCGGGGCAGCCAACTGCATGCGAAATGCGCTCAGGGATGCCAGGATCAATGCGGAAGATATTGCTTATATCAATGCCCACGGGACCTCGAC
>CAZKJY010000119.1:0-6326 GCA_964553165.1 uncultured Enterobacteriaceae bacterium | reverse complement strand
ATCCGTGCTGATAATTCTTCCGAAGAGACCACTCTGAACAGTCGCAGCTTCTTGCGTCACGATTTTGGTCATTTTGCTGCAGAAAGTGAGCTTCAGTTACAGGAGGCTTACTGGGGCTCGGTGGCACAGGGTATGGCTCTCGCTGGCAAAGAAATCCGCGGCAAGGAAATCGCTATCGCAGAATCCCTGGCAACAAGAATACAGGGCCTGCTCAGAAACGAAGCCGGATCGGAGGAGTTCATCAGGACCTTAAAAAAAGTACAGCCGGAACTGATCACAGATGCAATTGCTGACAAGATATACCAGCGCTGCCGCGGACTGCTTGGCCGCTGGCGGGCTACCCCTTTCGGCGGTGAAATGAAATTGCTGTGGCCGGAAACTGAATCAGTTGACGGGAAAGAAAAGCAGAATTAGCCAGCTCAGGGACAGCCACATGATGAGGGTCAGCGGAACGCCAACTTTGACGAAATCACGGAAGGTATAGCCCCCCACCGTCATCACCAGCAGGTTGGTTTTATAGGCCATCGGGGTGGCGTAACTCATGTTGGCCCCGAATAACACTGCCAGCACAAAAGGTTCCAGCGGCAGGCCAAGCTGCGTGGCTATGCCAATGGCAATGGGTGTGCCAATCACTGCTGCAGCATTATTCGACACGATATTGGTCAGTATCGCCATTAACAGCATCAGCCCGCTTAACTGCAGACTGACCGGGCTGTCACGGGTCAGGTCAACAAAAGCAGCAGCAAGCGCCCCGGCCGCACCGGTTTCCAGCAAGGCAGATCCCAGCGCCAGACTGGCTGCGACAATGAGTATTATCTGGGCATTCATTGCCTGTACCAGATCCTTCCAGTTCAGGCATTTGCTTGACACCATCAATAGCACACCGGCTACCGAGCTGACCGCAATGGGCATGATGCCCAGTGCTGCAACAGCGACCACCGCGACCATGATCAACAGTGCCAGTGGCGCTTTCCTGCTATGCGGGATATCCAGACTTGAATCAAGCACCATGACATCACCACGCTTTTTCACTTCCGCAATATGTTCGCTGGATCCCTGAACCAGCAGCACATCCCCCACCTGCAAACTGGTATTGGCCAGATCTGACACCATATGACGGCCATAAAGCTCTCCCCGGTGAATCGCCAGGGTAATCAGTTGGTAGCGATCGGCAAATCGGGTGCTTACCAGGGTATTACCCTCCAGCGTAGACCCCTGGGTCACAATCAGTTCTGCCAACTGCTGGTTCTCAGCCTGCAAGGGGTGATCCTCATCAACCGGCCCTTCACTGTCATACAGAACAGTTCCCAGCTGCTTTTCAAATTGCTTCAGATTTTCTGCTGTGTCCTTGACCAGCAACTGATCTCCTTCACTGATCAGGGTGCCGGTATGCGGCAGTGACAGCAACTCGTCCCCGCCCCGACGGATGTAATTCACGTTGATCTGACCATCAGTCTTTTTGCGGATTTCCTCAATTGTTTTGTCCTTGGCAAAGCTGTCTTCGCCAACATGCAGAGCCGCTGAAAAAATACGTGGCGAAGCATCCTGCAGATCGGATTGCCGCTTTGGCAACAACAGAGGCGCAATCAGCCAGAGATAACAGATTGCAATGCCGCTGCTGATGGCTACCGGCAGTAAAAATTCAAACATGGAAAATTCGCGCATACCCATGCTGACCGCAACCGAGACCACCAGCAGGTTGGTGGAGGTCCCTATGGTTGTGCCCATCCCGCCGATGAGCGTGGCGAAACCCATCGGCATCAGAATGCCGGAGGGTGACGTGCCGGTGCGCAGGGATACGCTCATGAGAATAGGCAGGAGTAGAATAACGATTGGTACATTATTGACGAAGGCACTCAACCCGGCCCCGACCAGCATGGTCAGCAGAAAGGAAAGCCTGGGCGCCAGTGTCCAAAGTTTTGCCAACAGCCTGCCGACAGGTTCCAAGGCACCGGTACGCGAAAGACCGTGTCCAATTACCATCAGCGCGATAACTGCAACCAGCGCTTCATGTCCGAAGCCGGAATAAAATTCGAGGGGATCAAGTCGTGTTCCTTCGTGCTCAAAGGGAAACACATAAAATCCCATGGTAAGCAAAACCAGAATAGCCAGGCTGGAAGTTTCCAGTGGAATCTTCTTACTGGAAAACATCACCAGGGCAATCAATGTCAGCATCATGACAGCGATTGCATGGGGGTTGAGAGACTGTTGCATGAGGTCCATCTGCCAAGCTTACCCGATAGAGCCGGACTTTGCCCCTGTGTTAAGGCCTGGTGATAAAGATGCAAGCAATGTGAAAGCCTCAGTACAAATCGCCAAAAAGCTTTTAAAAGCACCAATATTTCATGCTATATTTTTTTGCCCTAAGAATAATTATTCAAAACAGGAAGTGTCATGCGTTCCACTTTAAAATTTTTAATGGCCTTAAGCCTGATTACCCCATTTGCCAATTCCGCAATGGCCCAGATATTTGGCCACTGGGATCCCATCATGCACGAAGACGCTGAAGAGCGTGGCCCCGGCCCCTTCGCCGGCGACTATGCCGGATTACCAGTCAACGATGCAGCACGTATGCGGGCAGATACCTGGCAAGCCTCTTTACTGACACTGCCGGAACATCAGTGTAAACCTCACCCTTCTACCTATGGCTTCCGGGGTGTCGGTAATTTATATATCTGGCAGGAGCTGGATCCTGTCTCTTTGGAAGAAGTCAAAATTGGCACACATATCCGCTGGCAGGCACAACGTCGTACCATCTGGATGGACGGGCGCGAACATCCTGATGCCATGGCTCCACATACCTGGCAGGGCTTTTCCACCGGACAGTGGGAAGGAGACACCCTGGTGGTCAAGACCACGCATTTAAAAGCTGGCTGGATGCGTCGCAATGGTCTTGCCTTCAGTGACCAGGCCGTGATGACCGAACGCTTCATTCCACACGGCGATACCATGACACACATTTACATGATTGAAGATCCGGTCTATCTGACCAACGTGTTCTTTAAATCCAATGGCTTTGACCGTCGCGAACTCACCAACATGGGCGCCTATCCCTGCCGTCCGGCAATTGAGATTCCCCGCGAAGAAGGAGACGTCCCGCATTACAACATTGGTGAATCCCCCTATTCCCAGGATTTTGCTGAACTCTATGGGCTTCCCTATGAGGCAGGACGCGGTGGCATTGATACCGCCTATCCGGAATACATGGATATTGTGCGTCAGTGGCGTCTGGAAAACCTGACTGAAGAAGAAAGACTGGGCGATGGCATTTCACCAATTATCCGCTAGTAAAATGATTTTTGAGTTTAATGGGGAGTGAATTATAAGGAGGCGCCTGCCTCCTTATTTTTTTCACCAGAACAGAGTGTTTAGCTTTTTGAAAGACTGTGGTTTTCTTGTACAAGCAATCTGCTCCTGCCTATAATCCAGCGGCTTATTGCTTTAAAAAATTATTTACCTGGAGATTAATAATGAAAAAATATTTGGCGCTCATACTGTTGGGATTCATGAGTACATCACTTTATGCACAGGTACCCGTTGAGGCAATTCCTGCCAGTGAACAGGCTGCCTGGCTGGAAGATGAAAACCCTCAGGATGCTGCCGACAAACAGCTGGTTTATGATTTCTGGCGTGAAGTGCTGGTCGCCCGTGACATGGATGCTGCTCGCCGTTACATGGCAGAAGACTACATTCAGCACAACCCTGCCATTCCGACAGGACGCGCCCCCTTTATCCAGTTCTTTGGCAGAATGCCGGCTCAGGAACCGCTGGACCATATTGCCGACCTGGTCGCAATAACCGCCAGCAACCGCCACGTTACTCTGGCTTTGCGCCGGGAACTGGAAAATCCCAACACGGGTGAAACCTATACCACCACCTGGTTTGACATGTTCCGCATCGAAAACGGACGCGTTGCCGAACACTGGGACTACGGTACGATTCAGGCCCAATAATCCAGTACACGAAAATGAAAAGGCCGATACCATCGACCTTTTTTTTGTGCCAGCGTAACTGGTCTAAAAAGCGAGCAAACTTTCTGAGGCAGAGTTGTTAAGGCAGGCTACGCCTCTGGAGTTTCTTACGAAGGGCTCATAGCGCCGACTGTAGGCAGGCAGACTGTTGATATAGGATCTAGCTGAACTCAGGCCATCAAAATCTCCGTGAATGACCAGCCAGTTCTGCGGCAGGGTTCTGGTCGCTGAAATCAGACAAAGATAGGTGTCATCAATCAGGGACGCCAGCGACAGTAACTGTAGATATTCCTCCAGCAAGAGGTCGTCACTGACTGGAAAGGAGGCCATCTGCACCGTATAGCCATTTTTCTCGGACAGGGCCTGGAGCCAGTCACCGCTGGCACGTGCCCGAAGACCAATGAGTCCTTCCAGCTCACTGAAAGGAGAACGGGACGCGGGCGCTTCAGCTGCTGGCGCCGGTTCGTTAACGTCAGTTTCAGTAACTTCAATCTCAGGCAAGGACTGCACAGCTGCAGTATCTGTTTCAAGCTGGCCTTGCGGAGCCCTTGTTTCACTTAAGGCAAGCAGTTCAGGCACAGGCTCTGAGGAGGGAAAATCCTGTGGCACCTGGGTTTCGGCCTGCTCCTCGACCCGTTCAGGTTCTGGTATGGCAGTCAGGGTATCTGCGGGTTCTGATACTTCTGCTGGCAAACCTGGCGCTGCAGATTGCAAGCCTGCCTCCTCAGACAGGGCTACCGCTTCTTCTTCCTGCACCACATTAAAAGGTTCGGGGGGAAGCACAGGCTGGTTAACATTCGGGTCTGGCGCTGCTGGTTCACTGACAGCCACCTGTTCAGGTTCGCTGACTTCTGCACCTTGTGGAGGAGCAGCCTGGGGCTCTCGTGGCACAGAGACATCCGCCACCACTGCCGACTCTGGCTGTGGAACAAGGACAAGGGGGAAGGTCACCCTATCCGGCCTGAAAAAAAAACTCCCCATCACCACGGCAAAAACAAGCAGCAGTGAACTGGCCAGCACCGGCCAGGGATAAAGGAAGCGTTTACCATAACCGCTGTCCCGAATGGCAGCCCTGACATGCTTTGGCAGCACCTTTTGCTGTACGGCTCCATACTGGTGACCAGGCTGGATAGCTGAAGAGGCATAGGCGGCCATCAGCGACTTATCAGCCAGAATATTGACGCGTCTCGTTAGCCCCCTGGAGGCCCTGTAAATCAGCTTTTCAGCCTTGCTGGTAAAGATTTTTGGCCAGGGACATCCCGCCGCCTGAATCCGGTACTGCAGATAGTCACTGGTCTGCTGCAGATCCATGGGTTCAAGATAAAAGCTGTGGGTAATGCGTTCCCGTAACTGGCGAATGTTCTTGCCCTGCAGGTTTTTGTCGAGTTCCGGCTGACCGAAGAGGATGATCTGCATCAGCTTGTGTCGGTGGGTCTCCAGATTGCTGAGCAGCCGAATCTCTTCAAGCGTCTCAATTGGCATGCCCTGCGCCTCTTCTATAAAAACGACGACAGTCCCCCCCTCACTGTGTTTCCTGACCAGGTAATCCTGCAGCTTGTGCATGACCAGCAGGCGTTCTGTCCCGGCATCAACATCAAGGTCGAGCTCAAAGGCAATGGCGTAGATGATATCTTTGGCCGATAAACTGGGATTGGCGAGATAGACGATTTCAACATTATCCGGCAGGCGTTCTTCCAGCATCCGGCAAAGCATGGTTTTCCCGCTGCCGACTTCACCGACAACCTTGACGATCCCTTCTCCGGAAGTGACTGCATAAACCAGTGCATTGAGAACAACCCCGGGGCCATCTGTGCCGCCCGGAAAAAACATGGAAGGATCAGGTGTAATGCGGAATGGAAATTTCTTTAGTGAAAAGAAATCGAGATACATTTGCGTCTACAGTTCTAAGTCGCCAGAATGACTGGATTTTCAGCGACAGTATCACCCCACCTGAATATCGTCAAGGAAGCTATCTACTAGACTTCATGCCCGTTGGCAGTTATCCTTCCCCGGATGTTCATACTCTGCAGGCAAGCAGCTTTGAGCGGCTGATTTACAGGGCAATTTGCTGGAAAAGCTCAGAAAAACTATGTCAGATATCAATGCGTCAGTCCCCCAGAATGAGCTTCTGCTAAGTTTCAAATCACTCGGCAATGCCAACATCATGATGCAGAAAATCTTCAACATGATGGGGCAGTCAAAATTCTTTGAAGATTTCACCGTCGATGATGTCGAAAAGCTCACCTCATTCATGCAGGCCTATGAGGTCGAAGCCGGCACTACCATCATTCGCGAAGGCGATAGGGACGAGTACATGCTGTTGGTCATCGAGTGCCTGGTAGACATCCTGAGAAC
>CAZKJY010000118.1:0-6326 GCA_964553165.1 uncultured Enterobacteriaceae bacterium | reverse complement strand
GACTGTGCCGCGTCCGAGTTTTACAGGGACAGACAGTATGTCCTCAGCGGGGAAGGCAAATCCTACGACAGTGAGGGCTTTGCCGATTATCTTGCCGGTCTGTGCCGCCAGTATCCCATTCTGTCGATTGAGGATGGCATGGACGAAAGTGACTGGGATGGCTGGGCAACCCTGACCGGCAAACTTGGTGAAACGGTGCAACTGGTAGGCGATGATCTTTTTGTGACCAATACAAAAATTCTCGCAGAAGGTATTGAAAAGCACATCGCCAACTCAATTCTGATCAAGTTCAATCAGATCGGCAGCTTGACGGAGACACTCTCGGCCATCAATATGGCCAAGAAAGCTGGCTATACAGCTGTTATTTCACACCGTTCAGGTGAAACCGAGGATACAACCATTGCCGATCTGGCAGTCGCCACTTCAGCCGGTCAGATCAAAACAGGCTCCCTGTGTCGATCTGATCGGGTCGCTAAATACAACCGCCTGCTGGTGATTGAAGAAGAGCTGGGCAGTCAGGCAAGCTACCGGGGAATCAAGGAATTCTCCAGAGCGTGACGCCTTTGGGAGGGCAGCTTGAAAATACTGATAGCTGGTCTGTTTATCATTCTGCTGGGTTTGCAATACCGGCTCTGGATTGGTGAGGGCAGCTTTGCTGATATTGACCGTCTCAGCGAAGAAGTCGGGTATCAGTCCCTTGAGAACAGTGAATTGTCAGCACGCAATGCCAGCCTGATCAGAGAAGTACAGGAATTGCAGGAAGGCATGGACGCCATAGAGGAACATGCGCGCAATGAGCTGGGTCTGATTCAGGAAGGGGAGACCTTTTTTCTGATTGTCGAAGAAGAAGGGCAGACCAGCAGGGAAAGTACTGCCGGTCAGGTTAATAACTAGCAAGCAGGCAGGCCCTTTGGTAAAGCACGATCAACAGGCAGATTCACAGGCGTCCTATTGGGCAGTGGTCCCCGCCGCCGGTATCGGCAAACGCATGAATAGCGCAGTTCCCAAGCAGTATCTGAAACTTAATGGCAGAGAGGTGCTGGCCTGGACCCTGCAAAGTTTGCAGGCACTGGACAGGCTGCAGGGAATCGTACTGGTTCTGCATCCCCATGATGAGTATTACAAGCAAAATCTGGCTGCGCATTTTCCGCAAGTCAGGGCCGTGCGAGGTGGGGATGAACGCATCCATTCTGTGCTGGCTGGGCTTGAAGCACTTGATGAACAGGTCGATGGCCGGGACTGGGTGCTGGTACATGATGCTGTGCGTCCCTGTCTTCGGATCTCCGACCTGCAGAAATTGCTAAAGGGGCTGGTCGACAGTGAAACCGGAGGCATATTGGCCTCGCCCGTGAAGGACACGCTAAAAAAGGCCAACACTCAGGGGCAGATAACACAGACTCTGAACCGGGATGAATACTGGCTGGCTGCCACGCCTCAGATGTTCCGTTACCAATTACTGCGAACTGCCCTGCAGCAGGCATTGGAAGCTGGTGTTCTGGTCACTGATGAAGCTGCCGCCATGGAAAGACTGGGCTACCCTGTCAGTGTTGTCAGTGGCCGGGCCGACAATATCAAAATCACCTCAGCGGAAGATCTTTCCCTTGCGGAATTTATTCTGGCAAAACAGGTGTCCGCAGGAACCGCTGCAGTCAGTCAGGAGATAGATTAGCCATGTTTCGAATCGGTACAGGCTTTGATGTCCATCGCTTTGATGCCGATGGCGGAGAGTCTGCGCAAAACAGGCATATCGTGCTGGCGGGTGTTGAAATTCCGCACAGCCACTCACTGCTTGCCCATTCCGATGGCGATGTCCTGGTCCATGCGCTCTGTGATGCTTTGCTGGGGGCGCTGGCCCTGGGAGACATTGGACAGCATTTTCCGGATACCGATCCGCAGTACCGCGCCATCAGCAGTCTGCTGTTGCTGGAAAAAGTTTATGCCCTGGTCACCAAAGCAGGCTGGGGTCTGCAGAATGCGGATATCACCGTGATTGCTCAAGCACCCAAACTGGCTCCATTTCAGCTGCGCATGCGCCAATCCCTGGCGGACACCCTGCAGGTAGCGGTTGAATCAATTTCCATCAAGGCCACCACCACTGAGGGTCTTGGCTTTACCGGGCGTGGTGAAGGCATTGCGGTGCAGGCCCAGGTATTGATTCAGGAGCAACAGGCATGAGTCTGGAAAATCTGGCCTATGCCGGTGAAAAACCTGTTGTCTCCGCTGAGTACAAAACGGTCCCTGCTGATTTTCAGGTCACAGAAGAACTTGGCTTTACGCCGGATGGTAAAGGGGAACATCTCTATCTGTTTATTGAAAAGACCGGTCTGACAACACAGGAAGTGCAGCAACAGCTGGCCGTTTATTTTCAACGCCCCAGCGTGGATGTGTCTTTTTCGGGAATGAAGGATAAACAGGCCATTACTCGCCAATGGTTCAGCATCAGGTTGCCAGGTGGTAAACATCAAGCGCTTGAAAAGCTGGAATCGCCACAGCTCAGCATCCTTCAGCACGTATCAAATTCCCGCAAGTTAAAACGGGGCAGTCATCGCTGTAATCATTTCAGTATTGTTCTGCGCAAGCTCAGTCATGATCCCCATATCCTGGTAAAAAATCTTGAATTGTTACAGACACGCGGCGTGCCAAATTATTTTGGTGAACAACGGTTTGGCTGGCAGGGTTCCACCCTTGCGGGTGCCAGTCAGTTTTTTTCTGATTCCAGTACTGACAACGGCGCCAGGGTGAATCCCTATCAGCGCAGTCTGTATATTTCGGCGGCCAGGGCCTTTTTGTTCAATCAGGTCCTCAGTGAACGTATCAACCGCGATTGCTGGAACAGTTATCTTGCCGGCGATGTTATGCAACTGGACGGGACCTCGGCGACCTTTATGTCAGACCCTGAAGATGACCGACTGGCGCAACGACTTGCCGAGATGGACATACATCCAACCGGGCCCTTATGGGGGGCGGGCAGTCTGCAGAGCCAGTTGGACTGTGCCGCACTCGAAAATTGGGTCATCAGTAATTACCCCTTGTTCAGGAATGGCCTGGAAAGAATCGGGGCAAGCATGCAACGACGGGCTCTGCGCAGCAAGGTGAAAAATTTGCGTTACAGTCTGTTGGAGAAGGATGCCCTGCAGCTGGAGTTTTCACTCAACAGGGGATCCTATGCGACGGCCATGTTAAGGGAACTGGTAAACCTGAATGACAGTGAAGTCCGGCAATTGAAAGCGGCAGAGGAAAAGACAGAACAAGAGATAGAGGAGAGAAAGGTCATTGAATACCATTGAACATCAGGGCATCGGCATGACCTCGTTGCGTACCCGGGAACGTCTGGTTCAGCGTTTGATTGATCAGGGTATACAGCAGATTGCGGTGCTGGAGGCCATCCGTACCACCCCAAGACATTTGTTCATCGAAGAAGCCCTGGCACACCGTGCCTATGAGGATGTGTCCTTGCCGATTGGATTCAACCAGACGATTTCACAACCCTTTGTTGTCGCCAGAATGACAGAGATTATTCTCGCCTCACTGCCTGATCCTGATGAGGTTGATGTGCTGGAAATCGGGACTGGCTGTGGGTATCAGACGGCCATTCTGGCACAACTGGTCAGACGGGTTTACAGTATTGAGCGCATCAATCCCCTGTTGCAGAAAACCCGCGACAGATTGCAACGACTGGGGATCAAGAATATTCAGTTAAAGTGTGCCGACGGGCGCTATGGCTGGCCCCAGCATGCACCTTTTAACGCCATCATTACCACCGCTGCAGCGTCTGAAATCCCGCCGGCGCTCATCGAGCAGCTGGCTGAGGGAGGGGTCATTGTCATCCCAGTCGGTTCAGCTTCCCGACAGCAGTTACAGATCTGCCGTAAAGTTGCCGGTAAAGTCGAGGTAGAGGACGTGCTGCCAGTGGTTTTTGTCCCCCTGCTGGAAGGAGTTGAGCGCTGGTAACTCATAAAGCATACAGGCCTTTATTGCCCCCACGATTGCTGCTGTTTCTGAAAGGCATGGCCATGGGCGCTGCCGATACGGTCCCCGGCGTGTCAGGCGGCACCATAGCCTTTGTCACCAATATCTATGAAGAGCTGATCCAATCCATTCAGCGCTGTAATGTTCAGGCCTTGCGACTCCTCTTTACCCAGGGCTTCCTGTCAGCCTGGACATACATTAACGGCAATTTCCTGCTCACTCTGTTTGCCGGTATTGTGTTTGCAGCCCTGCTGCTGGCCAGGGCAGTGACCTTTCTATTGGCTAATTATGAACATCAGGTCATGGCTTTTTTTATCGGACTGATCCTTGCTTCCAGCCTGTTTTTGCGCAAGCAGATTAACAGCTGGCCAATGCTTAGGGTCTCCTGGCTGCTGCTGGGCGTGCTGGCCGCCATTCTGATTAATTTCCTGCCACAGGGGGCGGTTCACACCGCTCCGTGGTTTATATTCTGCAGTGGCGCCATTGCCATTTGTGCCATGATTCTGCCGGGTATTTCAGGGGCCTTCATCCTGGTTCTGCTGGGCAGCTATGAAACCATCTTGCTGGCCTTGCGGGAACTTGATTTTGGCCTGCTGGCTGTTTTTGTTGCTGGCTGTGCGCTTGGACTGATTTCATTTTCTAACCTGCTGGCCTTTCTGCTCAGAGTGCATCATGAAAACACCATGGCATTCCTACTGGGGATATTACTGGGCTCCGTTTATGGGCTTTTGCCTCAGGATTATTTTCAGCTGCAGGTGTCCGTAAGCAGCTGGACGCTTTTTTTTGTTCTGACTATGATAGGTTTTGTTCTGGTGTATGCACTGGAAGTCTTCACAAACAAACGTGCTTAAACAATATCTGACAGCTGAACTTAATGGCATGCCTGTAACTGTTTGTAAATTTCTGTTTGTCGGCTGCGTGATTCTGCTGAGTGCCTGCCGTTCAGAAACAGCCTACCGTGCACCAGTCAGCGATATCGGACAGCCAAGTATTTCATCCCCTCGAACCACGGTGACCCTGACAGAAGGACCCCGACACCGGGTCAATGAGGGTGAGACACTTTATGCCATTGCCTGGATGTATGACCTGAATTATCAGGCGCTTGCTCAGGCCAACAATATTGCAGCGCCCTATGTCATTTTTCCAGGCCAGATTCTGAGTCTCGATACCGATCAGGTTCCGGTACCGGCTGCGCAGCCAGCGAGGCCAGCAGGTCAGCCGGCAGTCACGCAGAATACGCCCATCACACGCAATCCCATTGGTAATGCCCAGAGCAGGGCAGCAGGAACCAACAATAACCTTCTACGCTGGATGTGGCCTGCCAATGGCAGGGTGATTGGCAGCTTTTCCTCCACCACTAATGCCAAAGGCATTGATATTGCCGGTAATGCCGGGGATCCGGTTTATGCAGCGGAAGCCGGGGAAGTTGTTTATGCCGGAAGTGCCTTGTTACGTTATGGCGAGTTGATCATCATCAAGCATAATGATCAGTTCCTGAGTGCCTACGCCCATAATGATGCCATCCATGTTGCCGAAGGGGACAGGGTCAGTCGGGGCCAGCAAATTGCCAACCTCGGCTCAACCGGCATCGACCGTGACATGCTGCATTTTGAAATCCGACTGGCCGGTGAGCCGGTCAATCCTGTTGATTACCTGCCGCCAAGATAATAGTAAGTTAAACGTTCTAAAAAAATCGCAAAATTTATTCAGGTCATACTATACTGAATCAGTGCTGATTTAATCTGGCTGCCAATCTGCAAAACCAGAAAATATACACACACAGTTATTATCGCTATAGGGAATAAAAATAGGTCAAAGGAGTCTGACGATGAAGGACAACGAGGATGTCTCACCAGGTAAGGATAAAGACAGGGAAAAAAAGCCAATGGCTCCCGCACTGGTTCACAATGACCCAAATGGACAGCCAGCTAAGCAGGAAATAACCCGCAAAAAAGTCTCTGCGGACTCCAGTTCCAGCACTAACGATCTAGATCCGACCACGCTGTATCTGAATGAAATAGGTCATAAGCCACTGCTTTCCGCCAACGAGGAAATCCGTCTGGCACGACAGGTTGCCCAGGGCGACAGCGACTCCAAAAAACAAATGATCGAGTCCAATCTTCGGCTTGTGGTCACCCTGGCAAAACGTTCGCTGAACCGGGGACTGTCTTTCCTTGATCTGATAGAGGAGGGCAATCTTGGTCTGATCAGGGCGGTTGAGAAATTTAACCCTGAGCTGGGTTACCGTTTTTCGACTTATGCTACCTGGTGGATTAAGCAGAGTATCGACCGCGCGATCATGAATACGGGCACGACGATCCGTATGCCGATTCATCTGATCAAGGAGATCAATGCCT
>CAZKJY010000117.1:0-6345 GCA_964553165.1 uncultured Enterobacteriaceae bacterium | reverse complement strand
GAATCCACGATGCAAGCACCCGAAAGCCTGCAGGCCTTACTGGCCAGTATCACACCGGAAGTGCATGACAAATTAAAGCGCGCCGTAGAACTGGGACGCTGGGAAAACGGAGAGCGTCTTACGCAGGAGCAGCGCGATTTGTGCCTGCAGGCTGTGATTGCCTATGATGAACTGCATCACGCTGAAACCGAGAAAGTGGGATACATTGATCGTACCCGACTCAAGAAACAACACTGCGAGGACTAGATGAGTCTGCAAGTCAGCGGCAATTTACAGAAAATGCAGGCCCGTCTGCAGACGCCGGTTTCCTACCAGCTGCCAGTAGGCGAGCAGCAGGTGTCGCTGAATGGGCTGATTGGCAGAGAAATTACCCTGGAGTTCAGCGGGCAGATTCATTGTGTGGCCTGTGGCCGACAGACCAGTAAAAGTTTTAATCAGGGCTATTGCTATCCCTGCTTTCAGAAACTGGCCCAGTGCGACTCCTGCATTGTCTCGCCGGAAAAATGTCATTTTGACGCGGGGACCTGCCGGGAACCCCTGTGGGCAGAGGAATTCTGCATGCAGGACCATATTGTCTATCTGGCAAACTCCTCGGGGATCAAGGTCGGCATCACCCGGGCGTCACAGATACCTACCCGTTGGATCGATCAGGGGGCTGTCCAGGCTCTGCCGGTATTCCGTGTGAGAACACGACAGCAGTCAGGGTTTCTGGAAGTGCTGTTCAGTCAGCATATCAGTGACAAGACCAACTGGCGGGCAATGTTGAAAGGTGAATCCGAAAACCTTGATCTGGATGCACAAAGAGATGTGCTGCTTGAGGAATGCGCAGCAGAAATTGATGAATTACAGGGACGTTTTGGCATACATGCCATCAGTATTCTGAACGGAATGAAAACCACGCATATCGACTACCCGGTACAGGAACTGCCTTCGAGCCTTAATTCCCTGAGTTTTGACAAGCAGAACCGGATTGCAGGCACATTGCTGGGCATCAAAGGGCAGTATCTCATGCTGGATTGTGGCGTATTGAATGTCAGACGTTTTGGCGGGTATGAAATAACCCTGAGTGCATAGGGTGGGGGAGAGCAAGTGATGCAATTGATGAAAGAAGCGCAGGCAAAAAATATTTATCTGAAAGACTATCAGGAACCGGATTTTTTAATTGATGAAACCCGGCTTGATGTGCACCTGTTTGAAGATGAAACCCATGTCTACAGTCGGCTGAGACTGCGCAGAAATGCTCAGGCCAGAAATCAGACTGCGAGCCTGGTTCTGCACGGCCAGGAACTGGAGCTTGTTTCGCTTGCCCTCGATGGAAAACCGCTGTCGGAAGGCGACTATGTGCTGGAAGAGGAGTCTCTGACCATTGCCAATGTGCCAGACCAGTTTGAGTTAAGCAGCAAGGTACGTATTTATCCGCAAATGAATACCAGTCTTGAGGGACTGTATAAATCCAGTAACAAGTTCTGTACCCAGTGTGAGGCGGAGGGCTTCCGGAAAATCACCTGGTACCTGGACCGGCCGGATGTCCTTTCCAGTTTTACCACCCGTATTGAAGCCGACCGTGAGCACTACCCGGTCCTGCTGTCAAACGGCAATCTGATAGACAGTGGGATCTGCGAGGAATCCGACAAAACAGGCAGGCACTGGGTCATCTGGCATGATCCGTTCAAGAAGCCAGCCTATCTGTTTGCCCTGGTTGCCGGCAATCTGCATTCCGTTGATGACAGTTTTACCACCATGTCGGGCCGTGAAGTTGCCCTGCACATCTTTGTCGAGAAAAAGGATCTGGATAAATGCGACTTTGCCATGCGCTCGCTGAAAAAAGCCATGACCTGGGATGAGGAAGTTTATGGTCGGGAATACGACCTCGACATTTTCATGATCGTCGCGGTGGATGATTTCAACATGGGCGCCATGGAAAACAAGGGACTGAATATTTTCAACTCCTCCTGTGTTCTTGCCATGCCTGAAACGTCGACGGATTTTTCCTTTCAGAAAATTGAAGCCATTGTGGCACATGAATACTTCCATAACTGGTCCGGCAATCGGGTGACCTGCCGTGACTGGTTTCAGCTGAGTCTGAAGGAAGGCTTCACGGTTTACCGTGATTCCGAATTTTCTGCCGATATGGGGTCAAGGGCGGTCAAACGCATTGATGATGTGAACTTTCTGCGCACGGTACAGTTTGCCGAAGATGCCGGGCCCATGGCGCATTCCGTACGGCCAGAGTCCTACATGGAAATATCCAATTTCTACACTGTCACCATTTATGAAAAGGGTGCCGAAGTTGTACGTATGCTGGCCAATCTGCTGGGGCCTCATGATTTTCGCCGGGCAACAGATCTTTATTTCGACACTTATGATGGTATGGCCGTTACCACGGAAGATTTTGTCCAATGTATGGAGCAGGTCAGTGGTCTCGATCTGACCCAGTTCCGTCGCTGGTATACCCAGGCCGGGACACCGCAACTTGATGTCACGGGGGTTTATGATGAAGCAGCCCGGACCTATACCCTCACCATTAAACAAAGCTGTCCGCCCACACCATCCCAACCCAAAAAGGAGGCATTCTATATTCCCTTTGCGATGGCCCTGCTGGGCAGTGATGGACAGGCGTTGCCACTGCTGCTCGAAGGTGATCCGCTGCCGGAGCATCACGATGGTGAACACAGTACTGTACTGACCATCAAGGATCAGGAAAGCAGTTTCATGTTTACCGGAATCAACGAAAGACCGGTGCCATCGTTACTGCGCAGTTTTTCAGCGCCGGTAAAGATGCAAATGGATTACAGTCGTGAAGACCTGATGTTTTTGATGAGTCATGACAGTGATGGTTTTGTCCGCTGGGAATCTTCCCAGCAACTGTCCCTCAAGGTAATCAATGATTGCCTGCGTCTGCGGCAGGAAGCCAAGGCGCCGGTGGTTGATGAAACGCTTATGCAGGCCATGCAGAGTGTGCTGCACTCGGCACTCAATGACAAAGACGTTGACAGGGCGATGCTGGCAAGATTACTGGTTCTCCCTTCGGAAGCCTATATTGGTGAGCTGGCTGCAGAGATTGATGTTGACGGTATCCATGAGGTCAGGGAGTCGATTCGACGCTCGCTGGCACAGGCCCTGAAAGAGCCCTTTGCCCAGGTTTATGAGCGCATGCAGGATACGGGGCCCTATCAGGTTGAGGCCGAGGATATCGCGCAGCGCGCGCTGAAAAATACGGTGCTTAACTATCTGGTGCTGCTGGGGGATGAATGGCTGGAACGCTGTTACAGACAATACCAGCAGGCCAACAACATGACAGACCAGAGTGCCGCCCTGCGTGGCTTGCTGGCCGGTGAAAGTGAAAAGGCCAAAGCCCTGAAGGAAGCTGCGTTCGCGGAATTCTATGAGCGCTGGAAACATGAACCCCTGGTGGTTGAGCAGTGGCTGAGTATGCAGGCAGGAGTCTCGCTGAAAGATAATCTGCCGGAAGTCATAAAACTGACCCAGCATGAAAGTTTCGATATCAAGAATCCGAACAAGGTCCGATCAGTCATCGGGGCCTTCAGTCATCAGAATATTGTTGGTTTTCATCATGAATCAGGTTCGGGCTACCGGTTCCTGGCAGACAGGGTCATAGCACTCAATACCATCAATCCGCAGATAGCCGCCCGTCTGCTGACGCCACTCACACACTGGCGCAAACATCAGCAACATCGTCAGCAGCTGATGCAGGGCGAATTAAAACGCATCATGCAGGAAGAAAAACTGTCCAGAGATGTCTATGAGGTCGTTTCAAAAAGCCTGGCCAAATGATAGGCGTCTGATGAGATCAGACCATCAGGCCTCATTTTTAAGCTGAGCTTTCAATTGCCTGGCTGCCATCGTCAGACCGCCATCGCCGCCATCAATAAAGTGCAGATGACCCCCTTGTTGAGTATTTTCGACAAAGCAGGTCATCAGGGCCTCTTTGGCTGCATACAGGCCATAGTAAATTTTGCCTGTTGAATAGGCCTGTTCAAGCATGTGCTGTAATGCCTCAAATTCCGACTGACGGCAATCGATAATCAGACGCAGGGTGTCATCAAATTTTCGATAGTCACTGTGTTGATTGATGGAGTCGGTATAGGCGCTGTCGTTGAACAGGAAAAACACCGGATTGAGCCGGTGGCGAAAGATAAGCACGGACAGCGTAATATCAATAAGTCGTTTGATAAACGCCATACTGAACAGCTGCCTGTGATATCTTTTTTCATCCCGGAGAGCCTGCCAGAATGTTTTATATTGCCCATATCGAAGGCTGACAGGATTGGCTTCTTCAATGCTGCAATTGAGAATTGCCTTGATCTGACGCAATACCTGCTGGTAAACCAGATTTACCTTGTCGCCCCTGGCAACCACAAGCATGCTGGCAATCGTGCCTTTGTTGGCCGGCACGGGACTCCAGCGGCAGGACAGGCCTTTCAATTCTTCCACACTGTCGGGATGGGCCGCGACCGCATATTTTTTTCGCGAGGATTTGGCTAGCTGATCTGCGTAACTGAGGCCGCCGCCCCGAAACAGAGAAATAAAGCGTCCTTCGGTGATTTCCAGTTTCGCGACCAGCAGATCCTTGCCGGCGCGATAGATTTCACTGGCAGGGATGCTGGCGACTCTCAGGTGCAGTGAAAAATTATCCCTGGCAAAACGAATGAGTCTGGCCAGTACCTGGGTGACGTTTTCAAGCTGCTGGGGAGGGATGCAGAGCGAGGCGCCATCGCCGCCAAAAACAAAGGGAAACTCGACATCGTCAAGCGCCTGGATTGACAGGGAAATGCTGGCAGCGCCGATCAGGTTAACTTCCTTGTATAAGCCCTGTTCGATAGCCCGGGTTGAATTTTTGATGTCAGCGATAAAAACAGTCCAGTCTTCCGGCAATCTTCGGTAATGAGTGTCTTCTACAAAGGCTTCAAAATCCTTGAATGCCGGAAGCTGACTATAAAAATTTTCGCTGATTAGGCGCTGACCTCAATGTTAACAGCAGGAATGGTTTTGGCCTTGTCAGCTGCTTTCTGAAACGATTCAATTTCATTGAAATTCAGATAGCGGTAAATCTCGGCTGACATGGTGTCCAGGCTGTTCATGTAGGCCATGTATTCCTCCATGTTTGGAATCTTGCCAAGAATGGAGCACACGGCAGCCAGTTCAGCCGAGCCAAGAAAGACATTGGCACCATCACCCAACCGGTTGGGGAAGTTACGGGTCGAAGTGGAAATGGCCGTTGATTTCGGCGCAATCCTGGCCTGGTTGCCCATGCAAAGTGAACAGCCGGGCATTTCGGTACGGGCACCGGCCTTACCAAAGATGGAATAGTAGCCTTCCTGGGTCAGCTGATGCTGGTCCATCTTGGTTGGCGGGGCAATCCATAGACGGGTCGGAATGGAACCATCGACCTGTTCCAGGACTTTGCCGGCGGCACGGAAGTTACCGATGTTGAGCATGCAGGAACCGATGAAGACTTCATCAATCTTGGTGCCGGCCACTTCAGACAGCGGTTTAACGTCATCCGGGTCATTCGGACAGGCCAGCAACGGTTCCTTGATCTCGTTCAGGTCGATTTCAATGATTTCCTTGTATTCGGCATTGGCGTCGGCTTCCAGCAGTTGCGGATTGGCCAGCCACTCTTCCATGGCCTGGGCACGACGCTCCAGGGTTCGGGCATCGCCATAACCCTCAGAGATCATCCAGCGCAGCAGGGTGACATTGGAGGTCAGGTATTCAATGATCGGTTCCTTGTCCAGCTTGATGGTACAGCCGCCGGCTGAACGTTCAGCGGAGGCGTCGGAGAGTTCAAAGGCCTGTTCAATTTTCAGCTTGGGTAAACCTTCAATCTCGAGGATGCGGCCGGAGAAAATATTCTTTTTGCCTTTCTTTTCTACTGTCAGCAGCCCGCGTTGAATGGCGGCATAGGGAATGGCATTGACCAGGTCACGCAGGGTGATTCCCGGCTGCATTTCACCTTTGAAACGGACCAGAACGGATTCGGGCATATCCAGCGGCATCACCCCGGTGGCAGCCCCAAAAGCAACCAGGCCGGAGCCCGCCGGAAAGGAAATACCGATCGGGAAGCGGGTATGCGAATCACCACCGGTACCCACGGTATCAGGCAGCAGCATACGGTTCAGCCAGCTGTGGATGATGCCGTCACCCGGCTGCAGACTGACCCCGCCGCGGGTGCGAATAAAGTCAGGCAGGCTGTGCTGGGTCTCAATATCCACTGGTTTTGGATAGGCCGCGGTGTGACAGAAGGACTGCATCACCAGGTCGGCAGTAAAGCCGAGACAGGCCAGATCTTTCAATTCATCGCGGGTCATTGGACCGGTCGTG
>CAZKJY010000116.1:0-6379 GCA_964553165.1 uncultured Enterobacteriaceae bacterium | reverse complement strand
AGTCGGTTGATCAGATTATCCATGCAATACTGACCAGTACTGTTCAGTGCTGACTCTTCCCGTCCCTGGGCCAGATGCATGAAAAAGACCAGGATCGCGGACATGACCAGCGCCAGCAGTGTCGTGTTGAAAGCGACGCCCAGTTTGGTGGTGAGCACCCCCATCCACAGGCGGATGGCATCGCTCTGGCCCAGGTCCGGCATGTCCGCGGCTTCTGACAGGGACAGGGCAATACCGATAACGGTGCCAATGAATCCAATGGTCGGGATCAGCCAGACCAGGTAGCGCACCATGTTGTATTTAAGATCAATTTCATGCTGCATCAGTTCCAGACTGGAATTCATCAGATTGTTGGACTGGTCAATCGATTGGCTGTTCTGGAACTGAAGTATGATGCGCTGAATCAGACGCGGCAGATAAAAATAGCGGCTGGTCTTCGAATCAACAATGTTACTGAATATTGGCACCAGCTCCTTGGCGCGCAGCATGGTGGCGTCATCTTCTGGTAACAGCCCCCGCTTTAACTGTGCCACTTCCTTTTTACCGCGATCAAAACGAACCCACAACTCACCAAAACCAATCATGAACAGCATCCACATGATATTCTGGATTGTCAGCGGGTAGGGGAAAACATCGGTGGAGCGGTCAAACAGGATATCCCCCAGTACCAGTTCTCCGACCTCTCCCCCGGAAGGTGAAAAGATCATCGACATGACGCCTATGAAAACTGCACCAATGATGGCAGCGACCAGAGCAACAATAATACGGTAGCTTGATTCCTGCTGTTCAAGATTATTCATCGTTAAGGTTCCGTAATTTTATAAACCACAAATACGTCCGCAGGGGACGTGTCACAGGTTAGTGTCTTAAGTTCCTGATTAACTGCCGAACCTGAATCTGTTCCTTGCCCAGCAAGAGATCGTCATCTTCAGTAATGAAACCCTGTTTGATTAATTCCCAGGAATCGCCTTTTTTCAGTCTTGTACCAGCGGTGGAATTGGCATCGACAAGATAATACCTGCCGTCATCAGTGAGGGTTAATTCCAGGTGGCGTCTGGAGACACTCTGGCCATCAATCTGAATATCGGCATCCGAGCCCCTGCCTACGGTATAGGTTTTGAAAGACATCTCTACAATTCACCTGGATCAATGCAGCGTTTCATTTTATAGAAGTTTTTTCACTAACAGCAAGGAGTTGGGAAAATTAAAATCGAGCGCGATCAGGACTTATTGGCTATTGTGCCTCCTGGGCAAATTGGCTAAGGTAGCCGCTCCAGCATTCAAGTGAAAAGTCGCCATGTCTCTTGTCGATCAGTGCAGCGTCACTGAGTTATCCCACATCGGCAATCGCGAAGAAAACCAGGACCGCTACTGCGTTTTGCAAAACCCGTCCGGGACGGCCTGTCTGTATCTGGTGGCTGACGGCATGGGCGGCCATCAGGGTGGGGCCCTGGCAGCACAGACCATCGTGGATACCGCCGCTTCTCTCTGGCAGGAATTTTGCCAGGCAGATGCGACAGGATTGGAAGCAGCTGAAGCTTTTCTCTATCAACTGGTCAATGCCAGTCATGAGGCGGTCAGGGCAGCGGGGGAGACAAAAAACCTGCAACCCCGGTCTACGCTCATTGCCTTGATGGTGCTACAGGCCAGGGAGGCCGTTCAGGCAATTTCCATTCATGCCGGCGACAGTCGCATCAGTCAGTATGACACCGATAAAAAAATCAGCAGAACCATCGATCACTCGTTGGCACAGCTGAAGGTGTTGCAGGGCAAGATTTCTGAAGAGGCGATGGCGAGCGATCCGGATCAGGGTACCGTGATTTCCAATATTGGCGGTGAGGATCCCCCGGATCCAGAAATCACCCTCTGGGATTTACGCCAGGGAAGCCGCTTTACCATCTGCAGTGATGGTTTCTGGGAAATTTTCAGTGACGCTGAAGTCTTGGCCCTGTTCGGCCTCGATTCGCAGAACCGGTCTGCGAGCCTGGAAGCAGCGCTGGCGCAGAAATTAAATCAGCGGCCAAAGCATGACAACACAACCGTGATAATGGTAGAAATACATCAAACAATTCAGGGCCCTTCCATGAACGATAGCAAGCACACTGATGAGACAAATGTGCCTCATGACGTAGAAGATCCTGTCACCAATCCAGGCAAACGGGCAGCAGCTGAGGATGCTGGTCTGGATGCATTGCCGGCCGAGTTGCCTCCAAACCCCCATAAAGACAAGCGCTGGATACTTGCTGTCGGTATTGTCGTCATTCTGGCCGGGCTGGTTTTTGCACTCTTACCAGGCGGTGAAGAGACCGATGGAGGGGTGTCCTCCCAGGGGGGAAATACTGGACAGGGCCAGTCCTCACAGAATACACAAACTACAGATGCCGGTGAAACTGCTGGTGGCGAAACCGGGGGGGAGACAATTCCACCGTCTGCGCCGACACAAACGGCTGGCAACAACAATGAAGGCGAGGTGTCCGGGGATAGCGTCCTGGATGCCATCTCTCTGGAGACCAGCATCAGCGTGGGCAGCGATGAAGAACTCATTGCAGAAGTAACAGACCTTCTGGTGCTTAGTGGCCAGCTTGGTGCCAATGACACACTGGCTATCGGTTCCGATACTCTGGTCAATGGCAGCCGGGTGATTCGCCTGGAACAGTCCCACCTGGGAATTCCGGTTTTTGGCGGGGTGGTTGTTGCCATTGAGAATAATGGCAGTATAGGCAATCTGAATGGCGCGACAGGCAGTGATATCGACATCAGTGTCAGCCCCGCGCTCACATATGAAGAAGCCCTGGCGATTGCCTCGAATTCAATGACCGAGACCATCAGCAGCCGTGCCAATCAGCCGGCCGAACTGGTGATCGTAAAAGTGGATGAGGTTTACTACCTGGCCTGGTTGCAGCTGCTGATTATTGGCGGCAGCGAGGAAAGGGTTTTTCTGGATGCCCAGGATGGTTCGATCCTTTTGCGTCTGCCTGCCGTGATCGGAGAAGTATGATGAAAAAGCTGTCGGTCGTTATTGGCTTCTTGCTGGCGGGTTCTGTCGTAAGTGCTCAGGAAGGCGCCAGTACCGGAGCCAGTCAAAATGGCGGCTTGCTGATTGAATTCGGTGAAAACACAGCAACACTGGGCAGTGATGAAGCCATCACGGAGTGGCTGAATGATGAGCTGAGGCTGCAGTTGAATTTATCGGCGGCAGATGAGCTGACGCTTTCAGATAATGTGGTCAGTGTGAACAATGTCAACATCCGGTCTGTTCAGCAAAGCCATCAGGGCATTCCCATTCAGGGCTATGAATCCAGGCTGATTCTGGATGGGCAGGGTCGACAGATTGGTTTACTGGGGCAGCATCAGGGTTTTCAGGGTCCCGCGGCAACTGTCGCAGAAGTTTCCGTAGAGCAGGCGCTGGCAGCTGCTGAAATTGCAGAGGGATTAATGCTTCCTGCAGCGCCGGTGTATTACGTTGATGATGATGAAAACCTCCGTCTTAGCTGGGCGCTCAGCGGGTTTACTGAAACCGGGACAGCTGAGAATTTTTTTGTTGATGCGGTCAGCGGCGACATTATTGCCTCCTATCCCATGAAGCGGGATGCCCTGTACCGGATAGTCAGGGACATGGAAACAGCCTGCCGTGATTCCGGGATTACCTTTCCAATCGATGAAAGCACCTCACTGGATATCCAGAACCTGATGGAACAGGGCAATACCTACACCCGCTTTGAGGGCGATCCCCGCAGGGGCGTCGATCATGTGGATCAGCTCTATGACATTCTGGGAGAAGCCTATCAGTTCATGGCAGATGTGCTGGGCATGGACAGTGTTGATAATCAGGGGCTTGAACTGGAGGCCTATTCAGGGATTCGGTTTTTCCCTGGTAACGGCTGGAGCGAGTGTGTGGGGGACGCCTTTAATGCATCCTGGTATCAGGGCTGGAATGAACTGCATATACCAGAAAGTGCTTTGCCCTATGTTGAGGTCATTGCCCATGAGTTGACCCACGGCATTGTTTCCAATGGCAGTGGTCTGGTCTACCAGTTTGAATCAGGTGCTATGGATGAAGGCATTTCTGATGCCATCGGTGTCTCTTTCAAAGCCTGGCGGGCAGCCGGAGGCCGGGTAGGACAAAGTCCGGCGACAATTCCCACCTATGCCGGCCTGTGGACGCTGGATAGTCCGGTCGGCGCCTTGCGTGACATGCAGTATCCCAACCGGATAGACGATAACCCGGATCATTATGATGTGTTCTATGATGTGCCGATAGAAGTTGATCAGGGTGGTGTTCACAGCAATTCTTCCATTATCAATCAGGCTTTTTATATTCTGGTGGAAGGTGGGCGCCATCCCAGACTTGGAACCGGTCCGGATGTTCAGGGCATAGGCATAGCCGACGCAGCCAGCATTTTCGCACTGGCGGCATCAGAATTATTAACCCCCTATGCGGATTTTCAGGCGGGGCGCAATGCGTTTGCGCTGGCCGCGGAAATTCTGTTTGAAAAATATTCCGACCAGTGGGTTGCCGTCCATGAAGCCATGGACGCTGTTGGTATTCCAGGGTCATGGCAGCGTCAGCCACCAACGCCGCCACCGGTGATCACTACCACACCCGTGCCGCCGACACCCAATCCGGCTCCTACAAACCCGGTACCACCAACACCCGTGCCGACGACACCGGCGCCCACGGTTCCGGATACGCCTGCTGCTCCGGCGCCTGAAACTGCGTCTGTGGAGACCGGCAATAACACCGCGCTTTATCTTGGCCTGGGTGCTGCATTTGTCGTGCTGGCGCTCCTGGTTCTCAACAAACTGCGTCCGGATTACAGTACCAGCGGACCGGAATACCGAAGACCCGCGCCGGCGCCAAGTGAGCCGGTGCAGACCCGTGTCCAGATGCAACATGTTTCAGTCAGCAGCAACCGCAGGCGAGGCAGGCTGGTGGGCTCAGGCAACAGCGCGGCCATTGATCTCAATGATGCACTGCTGAGCTCGGCAGAAGGACTGGTCATCGGCCGTTCAGAACGTCTGAACCATGTGGTGCTTGATGATTCACGGGTATCCAGACGTCATGCCCGTCTGCGTCAGGAAGGGGAACATCTGCTGGTTGAAGATCTGAATTCCACGCATGGTACCCGGGTGAATGGCGTTGCCATTCAGCCTTTCAGCAAGACCCTGCTGCGTCAGGGTGATGTTCTGGAGCTTGCGGGCATTCGTTTCAGCTGTGATTTGAGTTGATTGATAGGGGAGGCGGCTGACTTGCCGCCTCAGAAACAGTAAAAATGACCAGGTGAATAGACCATGAGTGAATCAAACCCCGGCAGGATTTATCAGCATTTCACTGCTTTTTTACTGGTGGCGCTCGCCTTTCTGATTTTTTATATCGCATATACGGGCGATGGCGGTTCTGCGCTGGATTTTGGTGATGACAGCAGTGCGCTGGCGCTCAACGGGGAATGTACCGATATCCGCTTCAGGGGCCCTGGCATGGGCAGCATTGGCAGTGATGCCACTGCCTCCAATGATGCCAGTGATTGTGCTGAGCTGTTTGTCGCAGGCAGCATTTTTCTGAGCAGTGATGAGGCCACCCAGGCCATGTCCCTGATCAATTTCGGGGATGATGAAGGCAGCTGGCCAGAGGATGGTGAATGTGATGATCCCCGGTTTGAAGGCGAAGCCGTCGCGTTTGGTGCGGAAGATATGCACCACGATGCCACCGACTGCAGAACCCTGCTCTATCAGGGCGCTATTACATTTGGAGGCGAACCGGAAGTGATGATCCAGGATGGCATAGATTTCGGCGATGACTTCGGCGGCTATGCCGGCGATGGTGAATGTGATGATACCCGCTTCAGTGGCCCGGGCATGGCATCGGCTGATTCGTTCAGTGCGGACAATATCGGCCATGATGCTTCGGACTGTTTTGGACTGTATAACGACGGCATGGTTGTCCTGCAGACCCTGCAGTTCATTGACGGCATTGATTTTGGAGACAATAGCAGCAACTGGGCTGATGATGGCGAGTGTGATGATCCCCGATTCATCGGGGACGGCATGGCCGATACCCTGCTGGAAGAAGATGGCAGGCGTGATGCCGCCGACTGTCGCAGTCTGTATCTGGCCAATGCCATCACCTACATTGGTGACAGTGGTGAAGGGATCATGGTGACAGGGAATCTGGCAGCCACGGATGATGAGATGGAGCCTGGAAAATTTGCCGATTTTTATGTCATCGAGGGCAATGCCAACCAGCGTGCCGTGTTTGATCTGACTTCAGATGATTTTGATACTTACCTGCTGGTCATCAGCCCCGATGGCGAAGAATTCGAGAATGATGATTTCGAAGGCGACATTGATCGCTCACTGATTTCAATGATCCTGCCTGAAA
>CAZKJY010000115.1:0-6408 GCA_964553165.1 uncultured Enterobacteriaceae bacterium | reverse complement strand
TCGGAGTAGCTTCACCATCTGCAGTCATGACATCAGTGTGGTGACCGCTGCGCAGAACACCTGCACCGCCACCGACCACGATGTTAGACAGCGGGTCTTTGCTGTGGACGTTACCGTCACCCATGCCTGCACCGTACAGAATCATGGTGTTATCCAGCAGACTGCCGTTTACATCATCAGTTGCAGCCAGTTTGGATACAAAGTAGTCACTAAACAGTTTAACGTGGTAAGTGTTGATCAGCGCGTGCTGAGCCATTCTTTCCTCGTTATAACCATGGTGTGAAATACCATGATGTTGTTCTGGTACACCGATCTGCGGGTAGGTACGCTGGTTCAGCTCTCGTGACAGCATCAAGCTGGCTACACGGCTGGTATCGGTCTGGAAGGCAAGAGCCATCAGTTCGAATTGCAGACGGACGTGGTCGTCATACAGCTCAGGAATTTCAACAGGCGCAGCAGCCAGGTTTGAACCCTGTTCCTGCATGCGTCTTTCCAGGTTACCAATGCGACGTTCAACTTCACGGACATTTTCCAGGAAGTTGCCGATGCGAGCCTGGTCCTGAATACCAAGACGGCTCTCCATAGAGGCAGCAGCAGTCATGATAGAGTCAAGAATACTCTTGTCAGTCTGGGCACGGATCAGTCGCTCTTCGGTAGTGGTACCGTAGCCGAACATTCTTTCGAAAGTAATACGTGGGTTAATCTCTGCTGGCAGCGGCTGGTCAGCTTCTTTCCAGGAGATTGCATTGATGTAACCACAGCTTGAAGTGCCGTCACAGGCACCAATCATGTGGCTGGCATCCTCAATACCCAGCTCCAGTGAAGGCAGCGGAGTATCGCCGGCAATTTTGTCAGCAATATACTGGTCAATGGTTTTACCAGCATAAACGTCTGCGCCCGAAGTATCTTTAGCAACAGCGCCGCTCAACCATGTGCAGCTTGAAGTCGCATGTCCGGAACCAGTGTGATTGTTGGTGTTCAGCTTCATGTTGCTGAAAACCTGCATCTGGTTACGGAAAGGCTCCATTGGACGCAAAATCGGAGTCATTTCATAGTCGGCACCAGTAGTTTCAGGCACCCACTGGTCAAGGATGACACCATGTGGAGTGTATACAAATGCCGCACGTAACTGAGCCTGAGCATCAGACTGGGCTGAAGCAGCTGGAATCATAGCTTCCAGCATTGGCAGACCCATTGTTACACCGGCGCCTTTTAATACTGTACGTCTAGGTAGGTGTTTCTTGGTGATAAACATTATCAAGCCCCCTTTACCTTAGGTAGTCTTCTTTAATTATTAATCTATTATCTATACTACTGATAACCTTGATGCGATTATCAACAAAGCTTTATAAAACTGCAACATTTTATGGCCCTAAAGCGTCAAATACACATTAATTCCACAATCACTGATTTAAAATAAAAATCCATAAAAATCAATGTGTTGAACTGTTTAAAACCTGCCAAATCACTACGTTTAGTAAGGTTATTCGTAAAATATAACAGAGTGTTTTACTGGGAATTGGTTTCTACACTCAAAATGAATGCCTGTTATGGGCTCTCTCATAATCAATATCCGGTCCCACTGGCACCACCTGGGTTGGATTGATCATATCGTGACTGTAGTAATAGTGAACCTTGATATGCCTGAAATTCACCGTTTCACCTACCCCGGGGTATTGATACAGTTCACGGACGTAGTTTGAAATATTCGGGTAGTCCTCGATTCGGTACTTGTTGGTTTTGAAGTGCCCATAATAGACACAGTCAAAGCGAATCAGCGTGGTGAACAGCCGCCAGTCAGCTTCTGTCAATTTTGCCCCGGCCAGGTAACGTTGCTTGCCCAACAGGCTTTCAACCTTCTCCATGGCATCAAACAGATTTTGGTAATGTTTCTCATAAACATCCTGCTTGGTGGCAAATCCGCATTTATATACGCCATTATTGATATTGTGATAGACAAGTTCATTGATCTCATCAATGGCTTCTCTTGCCTCTGCGGGGTAAAAATCATCCTTTACATTGGTGAAGTCGTTAAAAGCCGAGTTCAGCATACGGATAATTTCAGACGATTCATTGTTGACGATTGTTGAGGTCTTTTTGTCCCAGAGTACCGGGACGGTAACCCGACCGGAATAGTCCGGCTGATGACTGGTATAAACCTCATACATATACTGTATCCCCGCAATGGGGCAATTGTCATAACCGTTTTCCTGGCTTTCCTGATCGCTAAGGACCCAGCCATGATCCAGCATCTCAGGTTCAACGACAGTGACACCAATAATGTCCTCCAGCTGTTTAATTTTCCGGAATATGAGCGTCCGGTGTGCCCAGGGACAGGCAAGAGAAACAAACAGATGATACCGATCTTTTTCGGCAGGATACCTGTCATCTCCGATTTGGTTTCTAAACTGGGCATCCGTGCGGATGAACTCCCCTCCTGACGATTCCGTATCGTACCAGTCTGTGTGCCACTCCCCTTTTACTAATAAACCCATGCTTACCCCTTGATGCTAATAATATTGTCTCGCAATTTTTCAGCCAGTCAGTATATTGCCGTGCAGGAAGATGTACAAATCAGCACAGGCTGTATGCAGCAATAGTCGCTATGGCTTATCCTGCATCGTCTCCTGGATGATTTCAGACAGGCTCTTCAGGCGTGAATCCGGCTGTTTGATGACTCGCCGAGCCTGGCGAATCGACCCCAGATCCTTAAGCGCATCAAAGAAAGCCCGGATGTTTTTTTTATCCAGCAGGATAAGCTCACCCAGTAGCTGCAAAAGGGAGAATGGTAGTGTCGAGAATAGTAGTCTTGAGAACGGAAAATGACTCCATTCCAGTTTGTAACGATTTCGGCGCTGGGTACTTTTGATCAGATCCGATTTGTAATGATCCTCAATGGTCCCCTTGTCGGCATGGATTACTTCTGCCCCCGGGACAAAATATGAGGACCAGCCCCGGTACCAGGCACGCAGGCCAAGATCAAAATCCTCATAGTAAAATGGCTTGTAGAGATCACTGAATCCGCCCAGTGCCTCAAACATGTTTTTGCGCATCATCACTGAGCCTCCTGAGCAATACAGGGTCGGGTACCCACCTGCCTGCTTCATCTTTGGCAATGCAGTCACATCCCAGGGTTGAAGTTTGAGGTGTCCCCGGACAAAACGGGATCGGGTCCAGGAGCTCTGGTTCAGTTCGCGATCCTGATTCAGAATCAGCGGATTGACAGCAAATGTTTTGCTGTCATCAAAATAGGCGGAGAGTTTTACCAGGCATCCCGGCAGCAGCTCAACATCGGAATTCAGCAGAAAGATCAGCTCATGCTGAGCGGCTGCAACCCCTGTATGGATAGCTTCCGCAAAGCCCTTATTCGAGGAGTGCCTGAGCAGCTTCACCCCGGGGAAATCCCGGCTGAGTAATTCCACACTGGTATCCGTTGAGGCATCATCAACAACAATGATTTCGCAAGCAGCGGGATACTGCTGGCTTTCAAGAAGTGCTGATGGCAGGTAGCGCGGTAATAACCTGACGCCATTGTAATTGGGAATTATGATTGAACAGGCTCGGGTCATCGGGAAATCGTATGGCTTCTTGGCAGGTTTTCTATTCGCTGATAACCTGGTTGCCCTGCTGTCTGCTGGCTTTATACAGGAGCATTTCCAGCTTTTGCAGACTGGTCGACAAGTCCTCTTCGGAGGCTTCCCTTATGGCTATTGTCGCCGTGGCCTTCTCCGGGACTCCGTCCAGATAAAACTGGTGTTCGGATATCTGTCTGGCCAGACGCTGAGCAACAAGGCGGGCACTTTCCATGCCTGTGTGTGGTAACAGTATCAGGAATTCCTCACGATCCCACAGTCCCGGAATATCCGGCTGACGAAGGCTCTTCTGAAAAACCTCAGCTATTGAACGGAAAATGATATCACCGGAATCCTGACCGTGCTGACGGCGGATTTTGTCAAAAGCATCAATAGTTACCAGCAGGATGCTGAACTTGAGACCATAGCGCTGGTACCGTTTGTATTCGGTCACCAGAAGCTTTTCCATCAATTGACGGTTGGCTATACCGGTTTTCCGATCAGCAAAAGTTACCTGTTCCAGATCTTCATAAATCAGCAGCAATTCGCGCTCTGACAGATATTTAAAATAAGAGTAAAAAATTGCCAGAAAGGACGTAATCGCAAATACAGTGGCTATGCGGGAAATAAAAACAAAATCATATTGCGTGGTGTCGAAATCCAGAAAACCTGTCAGATAAACCAGCAGGGTCAGCACCAAGAGTCCAGCGATGTAGACTGACCCCATGATAAAACCCTGCAGGAATACAGCAACCATGGGAAAAGCCATATAGAACACCGGATCGGTTCCCTGGGTGCCGCCGGTATGGAAGAGATACAGGCATAAACTCGCCATGAGAACCGCTATCAGGTGTTTCGCCAGATAGTACTGTTTACTTAACCAGATGAGGCCGTAACTCAGCACAGTCATCCCGGCAAAACCAAAGATGACGGCGGCAAAAGCGGGTTCCTGTCGCTCAAGGGCAGCGACACCAAAAATGAGCAGAAAGAGAACCGCGACTACCGAATAAACACCACAAAACACAAAGGCATTGAATTCCGTGTGCAGCTGTCTGGACCGGAGCCGCTCAGCTACGCCAGAAGGGACAGCCCAGAGGGGTTCTTCAGCGTTGAATCGAAATGACTGAGTCATGGTGTTGGCATTCCCATAGCAGTCCCTCTCCAGTTGAGACAGGGGAAAATACTAGCCATCCATAGCTTAATCTTCTGTGAACCAGGCTCAATATCTAAGATCAACCCGGGATTAGTCTAAAAAGCTAGTCGGTAATGCTGGCCACGGAGCGGCTAACCAGTACAGTACTCGTCAAACTTTCCAGATTCAATATTGTGGGGGTGTTATTTAAGGCGTCTGCTTCAATTGGATCGGCCTGTAATCGCAGGTGGGCAAAGATTTCCCGTCCGGCATAGGGGACCGGAGCCAGATTACCATTTTCCTGTAAAGCAGCTGGAAAAACTTTCAGCCGTACAGAGCCTCTGACATTGCCGCCAATTGCGCGAATTTCGCCAGCCTCATCGTCAACAGAAACCACAATGTCACAGTGGGTTCTGGCACCCTGGCCCATGTGTGGCCGACGCTGCGCCAGATTGCGGTATTCAGGGCGAGATCCACGGCACAGCATATCCCCTGGATTGATTGGCTGCTCACCCACGTTATAGGCAACATAGGCGGCCGTGCTTTCCTCACTGTCCCGGGCCCTGATAGCCTGATCGATATAGGTATGATGGGCAATTGCCCTCGAGAATTCCTGCATGTCACCGAGCCCGCTTTCACAGGCCACCCAGGAGATAAAGGCGGCAGACCAGAAATCACGCCACCTGGCACCCAGTCCTTCCCGTTGCCAGCTTTGATTCTGTTTATTCAGAATCCAGGTGCTGTCTGGAGCCGCAGACCAGTAGCCCGCAATGGAATCAGCCACTCTGGCAGCTTCTTCATAACCGGGGCGGATATAGCGCCGTCTGCCCTGGGCGTCCCGCGGTGCCAGTTCACTTTCCGAGATGGCAGTGAGATCAAGCACACTTAAGCCAAAATAGGCCCACTCCTGAACGGCAATATCAACCATTCGGCGACGAATCTCGTGACGCGGCATCGACTGACAGCTGCGGTCAATAATCTGCATTTCTCCTGGCGTACCACTGATTCTGGCCGAGGGTGGTTTAACAGCCAGCAGCTCACTGGGAAGTCGTTCATACACAGTAAGTTGCTGTGCCTGTACCAGGGGCACAGTGAACAGGAATAGCAGGAGCAGAAGTGTTGGGGAGATGAAGTTTTTCAAGCGTCTGTCTACAGGCATCTACCGGATAAAGTTTTCAAAACCGTTTCTTGTTTTTGTCATTAGTCAGGGACAGCCAGTCCCGCCACCTATCAGTGGCTCCAGCATAATGGCACTAGGGGATAAAATCCAGTTTACGGGCGCAGTTTAAAACAGCGCCAGTGCACTTTCGATCCGGCGATAGATAGGCAGTAATTCAATCTGACGATTGAGTTCGTTAGCAATGCGCAGATTGCCACGCTGATCCCGGCGCAACAGCACTTCCTTGAGTGTGCGGTCGGCATAATAGGCAGAGCGGTACTCCAGACTGAATTGCACCAACGCTTCCTGGGAGCTCTCGCGCAGGATCTCAAAGTCGCTCATGCTCAACTCAATGTAGGAGGGACGTGAAATCTTCAGCATCCGGTCCTGTTCCCAGGCTTGTGGCGTGGTGAAATTAAAGCCACGGTAATTATCCTGGTAATGATTGAAGTAGGCATTTATGTCCTGACGCTGCCAGGCCACCAGCCAGTCATTGACAAAGTTGAACAGGTTTAGCTGTTCAGAATCCAGATTCCCGGCACTTG
>CAZKJY010000114.1:0-6476 GCA_964553165.1 uncultured Enterobacteriaceae bacterium | reverse complement strand
CGCTAGGATGTTTGAAGAGAATCCAGAACTGATAACTGCCCAGTCTCTGCAGCAGTATGGCGGGGTTACTCAGGAAGATGTGTTTATTTTATTGCTGGATCCCTTTCTCAATCGACGCAGTGGTTATCGTTTTGCTATCAGTCCCAATGGTATCTGGTGGGACGCAATTTACAGCAGTCCGACTGAAACTGATGCCAACTGGCTGGGCATTTGGCAGGGTGAAAGCGCAATCGGCGAGGATGGCTGGTCTACCGAAATGCGTATTCCCTTTCAGACACTGTCATTTGATCCTGACAATTCAGATTGGGGCATCAATTTTCAGCGCATAATCAGACGAAATGATGAACGTATCTCCTGGCTTTCACGGGATCGTCAGCATAATCCAGGGACCTCGGGGGTGGCGACCGGCATAAGCGGCATCCAACAAGGCAGAGGGCTGGATATTGTTCCAGGTCTCACATTACGTCGCGATAAGGTTTTTGGTGCAGAACCGGATGCAGGTGTTGAAAACAGTTTTGAGCCAACTCTCGATTTATTCTACAAAGTTACACCTTCCCTGAATGCAGCGTTAACCCTGAATACGGATTTTTCTGCTGCAGAAGTGGATAACCGGCAGGTTAATTTGACACGCTTTTCGTTATTTTTCCCCGAAAGGCGTGATTTTTTTCTACGAGATTCGGATATTTTTGAGTTTGGACAGATTGGAACCTACGGCTTTGATGGAAATTGGGGTACTGGCTTTTCGGCAATACCCAATGCTGCCCAGCAAAATGCCCGACCTTTCTTTTCCCGTAGAATTGGATTAAGCGCCAATGGTGCACCAGTCGATCTTAATGTGGGAGGAAAGCTTAGCGGCAGGGTTGGCAATTTCAATGTCGGTTCCTTGATTATTTCACAGGATGAGGATGTGACAAGTGGTGTCGATGCTACCGATATTTTTGTCGGCAGGGCGGTGATGAATGTGCTGGCTGAATCACAGGTTGGTGTAATGATGACGGATGGCGATCCCCAGTCCAATCTGAACAGCAGACTTTATGGTGCTGATTTTCGGTATCGAAATTCCCGCCTGCCGAACAACAAAACGGTGGAGGTAAATGCCTGGGTGCAGCAAACCGATACCGAGGGTAAGCAGGGAGATGATATGGCGTACAGCCTTGCATTAAGTTCTCCCAACAGAAACGGCCTGCGCGGTACCGCTATCTACACAAAAGTAGAAAAGAATTTTGACCCTGCTGTTGGCTATATAAATCGCACGGGGGTTGAGGAATATGCCATGGAAGGGGGCTACTCATACCTTTTGCCGGTCAGTAACTATTTTGCTTCTTATAATGTGACTGTGGATGGATATCGGGCTGAGCTCTTATCCAGCGGAGAATTAAGCTCCCAGGATGCTGGCATTCGCTTGTCACTTTACAACCGGACTCGCGACAGAGTTTTTATAAGACTGGTACAGGCTAAAGAAGTGCTGATAAATGATTTTTCAATTTTCAGGGCTTCTGACGGATCAAGGTCAGTGGTGATACCAAGTGGCAGTTACACCTTTAACGAGGCGAGAGTCTTTTTGAACACAGGTACCCATCGAAAGCTCTCGGCAAACCTGAGTGTATGGGCAGGTGAATTTTATGATGGTGACCACCTTGAGTTCAGATCTGCCTTTACCTGGCGGCCAAATAATCAGCTGGAATTTGGCTTAACGCATAATGAAAATTCCATTAAATTACCTGCCGGTGATTTCAAGGTTCGCCAAATTAACCTGCAGGCAAATTTTGCTTTGAACACCCGTTGGTCTTGGAATAATTTATTACAGTATGACAATGTCTCTGAAGCGGCCGGATTCAACAGTCGTCTGGTATACATACCGGAAGCAGGACAGCAGGCAATTTTAGTGTTTAATTATGGTGCCCAGGATAGAGACAAAAATAACAATTTTACATCGACTGCTTCTGATCTATCATTACGCGCCACCTATACTTTTCGCTTCTAGACCGACAGGCGAAGCGTTTTTAAGCACTACTGGACTAACCCTGGAACAACATGGCTTTTCTTTTCTTTCTTGCACGCGTCAGCCAGAAGCTTAACAGCATAGCTGCAGGCTGTTTGCTGCTGATATCGCCAATGCTTGCGAGTGCCCAGGTCGAGCAAACAGGTGTCTCCCTGGATTCAAAAAGTTTGACAATGATCAGGCTGAGTGAAGAGCCGCGCATCGATGGCAGGATGGATGAGGCTGTCTGGCAGCAGGCCTTGCTGGTGACAGACCTGCATCAGATGAACCCCTTTGAATACACCGAGCCATCACAACGCACCGAAGTCAGAATTTTTTACACCGAGAATGCCATCTTCATCGGTGCACGCATGTGGGATACCCAGGCAGACCAGATCAGGGCCTCGGTATTAAGGCAAAATGCCAACATCAATCCAGACGATGTCTTTAATATTATTCTGGACCCATTTCTGGATCGGCGTAGCGGCTACCGTTTTGCCATGAACCCCAATGGGATCCGCTGGGATGCGATTTACAACAGTCCGACGGATATGGAAACCAACTGGCAGGGTATCTGGCAGGGCGAGAGCAGTATTGACCAGGATGGCTGGACAACAGAAATGCGGATTCCGTTTCAGACCCTGTCTTTCGAACCGAGCAATACGACATGGGGGATCAATTTCCAGCGGGTCATCCGGCGTGATAATGAGGAGATCACCTGGTTTTCCCAGAATCGTCAATTCAATCCTGGCGCATCGGGTATTGCGACTAACATGAACGGTATGCGCCAGGGGAGGGGACTCGATATTGTTCCTGGTTTTACCCTCAGAAGGGAGCGAATCTTTGGCAGCGGATTCAATGCCGGAGTTGAAGAAAACTTTGAGCCGACGCTGGATATTTTTTATAAGATCACGCCTTCCCTGAATGCTGCTTTGACGGTTAATACGGATTTTTCGGCGACCGAAGTGGATGATCGCCAGGTTAACCTGACCCGCTTTTCCCTGTTCTTTCCTGAAAAACGCGACTTCTTCCTGCGGGATTCAGACATTTTTGAGTTTGGCCAGATTGGTACTTATGGCTTTGGCAACCGAGATGGTACCGGTAATGCGGCGATTCCGAATGACAGTTCGCAAAATGCCCGACCCTTTTTCTCGCGCACCATCGGGCTCAGCGCTTCGGGGGCACCGGTTGACATACAGGTGGGGGGCAAATTAAGTGGCAGGATAGGCAATTTCAATGTGGGTTCTCTGCTGATTTCGCAGGATGAGGATGTCCTCAATGGTGTTGAAGCCAGTGAAATTTTTGTCGGCAGAGCCGTGATGAATGTACTCTCAGAATCCCGCTTTGGTGTCATCATGACGGATGGCGACCCACAATCCAATCTCGACAGCAGTCTGTTTGGTGCGGATTTCAGGTATCGCAATTCACAGCTGGCCAATGACAAAATTTTGGAGTTGAACACCTGGATCCAGAAAAGTGATACAGAAGGCAAACTGGGTGATGACATGGCCTACAGTCTGGCATTGAGCACGCCAAACAATACCGGCTGGCGCGGTGGAGTAGTCTATAACCGGGTTGAAAAGAATTTTGATCCGGCTGTCGGATTTGTCAGCCGTACTGGTATTCAGGATTATGCAATAGACGGCGGTTATATAAAACGTCTTGCCAGTGGCAGCTATATCCGGAATATCTATATGGGGCTTGATGGTTACCGTGCCGATTTGCTCGACGGTGGTCTCAATTCCGAGGATGTCGGTGTGCGGATTGCGCTCTTCAATCAGCAGGACGACAGGCTATTTACCCGACTGAGACGAAACCGTGAAGTCTTGCTGAACGATTTTACCATTTTCAGGGCATCAGACGGCTCCCGCTCGGTGGTTATTCCACGTGGTGAATATGAATTTAACCAGTGGGTGTTGCTGGTCAATACGGCAGGACAGCGACGCTTTTCCAGTAATTTGATGATGAGTGTCGGTGAGTATTATCACGGTAACAATCTCCAGTTGCGGGCCAACAATACCTGGCGGCCAAGTCCCCGTTACGAATTCGGGCTCAACTATGGCGAAAATTCCATCAAACTGCCGGAAGGCAATTTCAAGGTGAGACAGCTTGCCATCACGGCCAATGTGGCTTTCAATTCTCGATGGTCCTGGAGTAATTACCTCCAGTATGACAATGTCTCTGAAGGTCTGGGGTTCAACAGTCGGTTGAACTGGATTCCGGAAGCAGGGCAACAGGCCTTTCTGGTCTTTAACTATGGAGCTCAGGACCGTGACAAGGATAATGATTTCACTTCGACCACTTCGGACCTTTCCCTGAAATTTACCTATACGTTCCGCTATTAGGATTGTCAGGGACGCAGTAAAAATCATGATTTATGTCAGTTGGGCAAAAGCGAATCAGTATATAATCCCCCCCTGAGTCAGGCTGGCTGGAATCGGAGGGGTATGTTTAGCTTGTGCGCGGTATCGGGCAGCTCGACCTTCAGGGCTTATTGCATAGTCTTGCTGATCGCACCTTAACCTAGCAATGGAAAACATTTCAGCCGCCAATCCACGCCGCAAACCCTGGCTTCGGCTAACACTGCGCCGCTCGCAACAGGAAGCCGTGGCTTCTGCGGCCATGACCGCGACCAGTGACAATTTTCTGAATGCCTTTGCTGTTTATCTGAATGCAACGGCATTGCAGATGAGCTGGTTAACAGCAATTCCGCAATTGTTTGGCGCCCTGTCACAGATTGTTTCCGCCTGGCTAGGTAATCATGTACCCCGCAAGCCACTGGTCGTCGTTTCTGCCTTTACACAAACAGCTATCGTGATGGCCATGGCAGCACTGGCGATCTGCTATGGTGTTTCCAGTTCGCTTCAGGGTGCAATGCCCCTGCTTATTGGGCTTGCGATTGGGTACTTTATCTGCCTTAACCTGATTCAGCCCCACTGGCGTGCATGGATGGGCGGGGTGGTTCCACAGCGCCGGCGTGGTGTTTTTTTTGCCCGCCGTACCCGTTTAACCATGGTGTCTTCGTTGCTGGTTTTTCTGGTCGGCGGCGTCTTGCTGAATCAAAGCGCCAATCTGAATGCAGCCTGGGTAGGCTTTGCCTTTTTATTCGGCATTGCCGCTGCCGGCCGACTGCTTTCCAGTTTTTTACTGGGTGTGATGCACGATCCCGGCGTCAGTCATCCAGGCAGTGATGCTGAGTTAATCAACACCTGGCACCAGTTGCGGTTGGCATTTCGTGATCCGGTTTTCCGGCGCTACAGTCTGTTTGTCGCCACCATGCAGGGGGCCGTCGCGATTTCCGCACCGTTTTTTGCTGTCTATATGTTGCGGGACCTGCAATTTACCTACCTGCAGTACAGCATCAACAGCATCGCATCGGTTGCGACCCAGTTTGCGCTTTTGAACTTCTGGGGACGCTTTGCTGACCGTTTTGGCAATCGTCTGGTGATGGTGATTTCCAGCACCATTATCCCGGTGGTACCTCTGCTGTGGCTGCTGTCACCCAATCCCTATTTCCTGATTTGGGCACAAATAGTGTCGGGTTTTGCCTGGAGTGCCTTCACGCTGAGCACGGCAAATTATCTTTATGATATTCGTCCGCACCACACAAATTTTGCCTTTTATGCTGCTATTCAGTCTGCTACGTCGGCTTTCTGTGTCTGCTTTGGGGCTTTGCTCGGTGGCTATGTTGCCGCCCATGCTCCTGCCATCTGGCATGATCTGTTTGGCTTTGACTGGGGTAGCACATTATTTCTGGTTTTCATTGTCACCGCCATCTTTCGCATAGCGGTAGCCCTGTACTACCTCCCACGCCTGCATGAGCCACAGCAGCGTAAACGACCCAGCATGCTACAACTAATCCTGCGTGTTTCACGTCTGAATGCCATTACCGGAGTCAGTATGGATTTTGTGAGCATCACGAAGAAACCGCACAGCAAGGATTCAGAATCACAGCATTCCAGCGAAGACGGGGTTGTTTGAAAGTTGTTTGAAAGTTGTTTGATGGTTGTTTGATACAAGAATGCAGTGAGAAAAACATTTACGCTACATTTCTTTATCAGCAGCGTAAGCTGCTGTTGGCAGCAGGACATCCCCATCTTTGGGCGGCTGTCGCTTCAAGCTGTTCTCAGGCTGACTGCGACAGGGTATTGCCGGACAGTACCAGCAGCAGGTCGGCCAGTTCATCCCAGGTGTTCAGCCGGTTCAGTCCCTTGACGGATTGATCGATGCGTGCAGCATGATCCAGCATGGCCTGCAGCGAATCGGGGTCATGTTGTCGCAGGGCAACGCCGACGGGGCCCTGACGATTGCGCCAGACCCGGTGCTGCTGCATGACGGCTGAAGCTGAGGTGCCAGTTCGCATCTCTTCGGCCATCGCAATCAGGCTTCTGATTTCACGACAGATAAAATTCAGAATTCGTAATGCATCTTCACCTTCAGCCCTGAGATGCTGGAGAATATTCAGGGCTCTGCCGCTGTGTGATTCCATTGCGGT
>CAZKJY010000113.1:0-6508 GCA_964553165.1 uncultured Enterobacteriaceae bacterium | reverse complement strand
AACTGCAGGGTCATGACAGCTGGCAGAACTTTGTGTGCGATCCCGGGACAGGTTCACATCGAAGAAGAGTGAGGCGCCCAATTCGGCCAGTTTGCTTTGTCGCAGCGCGTCCTCGTTATCGGCCGCAATGCCAAAATTAATGGCGAGGCCGAGAAGAACAAGCGTGAGTGTTACTTTGCGCATCAGACCACAACCAGATGATTGTCCCAGAACAGCCCCTGAAAACGTTCATCCTCAGCATTCAATTCTGTCAGCTCCCTTTGCATGAGATCAAAATAACGAATCCGTCCGGTGCCGGCACTGAAGATAAAACCTTCGTCAAAGGCACAAACGCCACAGGCATCACGGGCCCGTAACTGTTCCACAAAGGCGCCTTCCTGGGCGTCCCAGAATGTCAGCACATTGGCGCGGGGACAGGAGGCCACGAAAAAGCGCCCGCTGTGATCAAAGCGAATGGAGCCAACATACTGCTGCAGTTGTGACTGTACGGATTCCGGTGCCATCAAGGTCTGAATCTCCTGTCCCTGTTGGTGAAGGGCAATGAGGGGTGCCCTGATAAAGGGTTCACCTTCAAACTGTATCGCAATCGCCACCAGCCCCCCATGATTAACATCAATATGGCGAATACTGGCCTGATGGAATTCCTGGGGCAAAAAGCGCTGTTCCAGCAGAGCGCCACTGTGCCGGTCGAGATACACGAGTGAGGGCAGCATACTGTCCAGGTTGAGCATGTCCCGGTCTGAATCGGGATGGGTACGGATGCCGCCATTGGCAATCACCAAGGTTTCCTCATCCGGCATTAACAGCAGCTCATGGGGGCCGACGCCATAGGTCTGGAATTCACCTGTGCGCTGAAAAATCGACGCATCCTCGGAGACCTGCCAGATTCCGATGCGTCCACTGTCTCCCGTCAGATCTTCGTAGTCGCTCTCGGTGGTGTAAAAAAACCTGCCGTCAGCAGAAAACACACCATGGCCATAAAAATGCCGACCCACCGGTGCCTCAATGTGCTGGATAACTGCGTCGTCGTGAACCCTGCCGACAAGCAGAAATCGGCCTGGTCGCCGGGCGATTGCAACGTAGTGTTCGCCTGAGGGGTTCACCGTTACCGCATGGCCGCGTTCCCTGAGTTGATGACTGTACAGCTGCTCAACCCGGTCCTCATGCACAGTAAACGCCTTGAGCCAGTGCTGTCCGGAATTGTCCGAGGCGGCGCTCAGAAAAACCGGATTGCCGGAATCCCCGGGGATCGCCAGCCCCTGCCCTGCCGCCAGAAGACCGGAGAGCGTCAGAAAACCCCGACGATTGAGAACTGGCACCACCATGGCCGCTTAATCTCCATCCAGACTGTTGAAGCCCAGATAAAGATCGGTATTTTTTATGCCTGCTTCCAGCGCTTCATGTAGCGCATCTGCCTGCACAAGCAATGTCTGTAACTGGGCATAGCCCGCTTCATTCTGGGAGGCTTCCTCAAACGATGACGGCAGTTCCATCAGGCTTTGCTTGATGTCTGCAAATGCAGCCAGTACAGCATTGACGTCTGCCGCCTGAAAAGCCTCAGTGTAGGCAACGAACAGGGACTCCAGTGCCATAATGTCGAGCTGGATATTGCGCAGCGATCGCTGTGAACGCCAGGACTCTGCTGACCTGAGTCGCAACGCATCGGCAGACTCACCCACGACCGGACTTATTTTAAGATCCCTGATTTTGGCAAGCGCTTCCTGCAGGGCTTTCAGAAATTCAATACTCAGATCCAGGGAATTTTCATAAACACCGCCAGAGTCAGGATCAAGTACCACTGCACGGTATTCATCAGTCCAGCGCTCGCTTACCCCGCTGCTGATTTCCATGATGTTGGTGGCGATGGTGACAGCCAGCCGGCATAAATAGGGCGTCGACTGAAAATCATTGAGGGCGGTATCTTCATACAGGAGTCGTTCAAGGATTGGCAGTCCCTGCACCCCAACACTCTGCCTGGCAAAATTATCGGCACTGAGAATATCCTCATTTTCAGCAGCCAGCAGAGCGGTGAACTGGCGGTTTGCGGTACCCCGTTCATCCGGCCAGTACTGCATGCGGAAATTCCAGTTGAAATAGGTCACCGGCCCAAACTGTATATGCTGAATCGACTGCCAACTGTCCATGGTGCTGTTGAAGGCCTGTTGCGTCGTGAGCAGGGAATCCTGTTGTGGTGACTGGCAAAAGGCGGTGGTGCTCTCAAGCAGCTGCTGTGCCTTATCCGCCAGATCACGGTAAGCAGGAATGACCAGTTCGTCCGTGACCTGCAGATTGATGGCCGCCCACTGTTCGTCACTGCTTATCTGATCCTGTGCGCTGGCAATTGTCTGCGCTGAGAGCACTAGCAACCCAAAAAGGAGACGGTATGTAAAGTTGACTACCTGCATTAGAGACTCTGTAAAAAGTTGATCAGGGCTTCCCGGTCAGCAGCTGACAGGGAAAGAAAAGCCTGCTTTGCCTGTTCTGCCTCCCCGCCATGCCAGACAATCGCTTCTGTCAGGGTTCGCGCCCGACCGTCATGCAAATAATACTGTTCGGATGCCTGTGCCTGCATCGACAGTCCCCACAAGGGCGGTGTCCGCCATTCCTGTGACAGTGCATTAGCCATGTCGTCAGCCAGCTCCGTGCCCATGTCGTGCAAGAGGAGATCGGTATAGGGATTCAGGGCCACGGTGTTGTTTGCCCCGCTGTGACAGGCCGCGCAGCCCAGGCCGTTAAAGACCGCTTCGCCAGGCAGGTTGGCCGGGGGACTCTGCGGGGCCGGAATCTGTCTGACAAAATTCACCAGACTGTAAAAGGCTTCAATGCTGAGTTCCATCTCATCATGCTCTTGGGAAGCGCCATGTGGCATTCTCAGGCAATCCTGCTGTAGCGTCGTGCAGTCCGCATAGGGATCCGGAAACAGCGTGGAGCTGATCCCGATATCCAGGCTCAGGGCCAGCGCAACCTGCTCCGCCAGCGAATCAATCTCGCCTTTCCAGCCAAAGCGGCCAGACCCTGGACGGCCTGATATCCCGTCGTTATCCCGGTCGGAGGGATCAGCCCGACGGATAAGATCAAAGTAGGGAATATTGGCCAACTGGCCAATGCCTGCCAGAGATGGTGCTATCCGAGCTGAAAATGGCATGCCTGCTTCAAGATCTGTGAGTGTATAGACCGGTTTGCGCAGCATGACACTGCTGCCGTCAGCCAGAGTCTGCGTTGATTCCTGCCAGGCGACAGCAATCTGGGATTCCGCCCGCAGACCCGGGACGGCGTGTGGCTGAATCTGTTTGCCGAATTCAGGATGATCGATACGCAGCACCAGTGAATCCTCGGGATTGCCTTTGCCCGCATTGACATGGCACTGGGCACAGGACCGGGCATTGTAAAGTGGGCCCAGACCGTCACTGGCCTGAGTCGATGATGGCGAACTGACCCAGGTTTTTTCAAAAATTGCCTGCCCGGCAATATAGTCCAGCCCTTCTTCGGAAATCGAAAAGGGATTTACCTGCGCTGGCAGGGTCTGCGTCCAAAAACCGCCGAGCAGAAAAAGACCAAGCTGTCTTAGTATCATTATTCTTTCTACTTTCTACTTTGCCTTGTTACCCTGGAATCATGCAGAACAGCCATCATGCATCAAAGCGGACTCAGGCTGTCTGAACCTTCGATACTGACATTCTGTAAATTGAGTGCCCTGATGATATTTTCTATGGTCCGTGTTTCTTCCATCAGCGAATCGACGATATTTGAAATGATGGCCTCCCCTTCCTGATTATTGCTGGCAATCAGAACGTCGAAAGTATTCCCCCGCTGCGCTTCCGCTAGCAAATCATTCATGGCAAATTCCGTGCTTTCCAGTCTCGCCCTCATCTCGGCAGCCAGTGCCGGCGCCTGTTGCTCAAGCATGTCTTCCAGAGAGGGCCCCCTGACCACGGAGCCATCGATACGCTCATACTCCCCCAGATAGATATTCTTGATCCCCAGCGCATCATAGTAATGCGAATTATGTGTGTTATCCGAAAAACAGTCATGTTCTTCTTCCGGATCGTTTAACAGCAGGGCCAGACGGATTCTTTCTCCTGCCAGCTCGCCGTAGGCAAGACTGCCCATCCCGGTGAGCATGGTGGCCAGTCCGCCCTGTGGTCCCTTGCTGATCAGGTCCTCATAGGCTGCGCCACCTTCCTGCCAGTTAAAAACCATTTCCTCCAGGTCTGCCACCAGCAGGCTGATAGCCGCCTTCAGATAATCCCGTCGGCGATCACAGTTGCCGTTGGAACAGTTGGTCAGCGAGAAGTCCGTGACAGGCCGGTCACCCGCCCCTGGATTGGTCCCGTTCAGGTCCTGCCCCCAGAGCATAAACTCAATCACATGGTAGCCAGTCGCGACATTGGATTCGACGCCATCAATCTCATGCAGAGTCTCAGCCAGCAGTTGGGGACTGATCTGGGCTGCATCCACACTGATACCGCCAATATCAAGCAACTGGTTGGCTATAATATTGGCCGTATAAAAATAGTTGATATCTGACTCATCACCGTAGGAAGCGGCTGTATAGTCAATCAGGCCTTCATCCAGAGGCCAGGAATTGACCCGCACCTCCCACTCATCGACAACGGGATTGCCAAAGCGAAACACCTCGGTCTGCTGATAGGGTACCCTGGCGGCTATCCAGGCATTTCTGGCATAGGTGAGTGTCATCGGGCTGGGATTTTCCAGCATGGCGTCAATGGCATCTTCCAGCACCCGGGCTGAAATCAGTGAATCCTCATAACTGGCCTGGGCAATGGCGATATAGGTGGCAATAACTTCACCCGCAGACACGCTGCGATCCTCGCGCAGGGAAGAGCAGGCAGTCAGCAACACCAGCATCGTGGCGACACAGGTCCAGATTGTAGCTATGCGTTTTTTTTGCATGAAAAGTCCAGGCATTATCCTGTCTTAATGATAATGATTCTCATTAACTTGTCAATAAAGAATGACTTGGCTTATTGCTTAATTTTCTTTATCAGAATCATGACGCACCACATTGCCTTCGACCATAAATACTACATCTTCAGCAATATTGGTACTCAAGTCCCCAATTCGTTCCAGATAACGGGATGTTGAAAGCAGGCTGATGGCTCTTTCAGAGACGCTGGGGTCTTTTTGGATGGCTTCATTCACTTTCAGATACATTCGCCGGTTGAGATCATCAACGGCATCATCGGCTTTCATGACTTTGCGGGCCAGATTGACATCCATCTTAACAAGGGCATCAAGGGTATCGCGGACCATTTTCTGGACCATGCCGGGAAGTTCTTCTATGAACTCCAGCAGGTCAGGTAAGGGGTCATGCTCGGAAAGATACAAAGCGCGTTGTGCAATATTGGTGGCAAAATCACCCATTCTTTCAAGGTCATTATTAACCTTTAAAATGACAACAATAAAACGCAAATCTGTGGCGACAGGCTGATGCAGCGCCAGAATTTTCAGACACTCTTCTTCTATATCAACTTCTTTTTCATCAATAATGTATTCTGTGTCAATGACGGCCTGTGCCCTTGAGGAATCCCTGTTGCGCAGTGCCCTGATGGCATCATTGATAGCCTCCTCAACCAGGCCTCCTACCGTCAGGATTTCCTTTTTTAAATGATCAAGATCACGTTGTAGGTGCAGCGACATAATTTACCCTGGCAGTCTAGCCGAAACGACCGGTGACATATTCTTCAGTTCTTGGCACTTTTGGTTTGGTAAATACCCCTTCGGTTTCACCAAATTCAATCAGCTTCCCCAATTCCATAAACGCTGTAAAGTCTGAAATTCTTGAGGCCTGCTGCATGTTATGCGTTACGATAATAATGGTATATCGGGATTTTAATTCAAACAGCAAATCCTCAATATGGGCTGTCGATATAGGATCCAGGGCTGAACAGGGCTCATCCATAAGCAGTATCTCCGGCTCCATGGCCAGGCTTCTGGCGATACAAAGACGCTGTTGCTGACCGCCCGAGAGATTCAGGGCAGAGTCATGCAATCGGTCCTTGACCTCTTCCCACAAAGCAGCCTGTTTCAGAGAACGTTCCACCAGTTCATCCATGGAACCTTCAAAGCCATTGATGCTTGGCCCCCAGGCAATGTTGTTATAGATTGATTTCGGAAACGGGTTCGGTTTTTGAAAGACCATGCCGATTCGTCTCCTTACCTCGACAGAGTCAACGCCTGAGCCATACAGGTCTTCATTCCCGAACAGAATTTTACCTTTGATACTAACGCCGTCTATGAAATCGTTCATACGGTTCAGTGACCGTAACAGCGTACTTTTTCCGCAGCCTGATGGTCCAATAATCGCGGTAATTTTATTCTTGAGGATTCGGCAGCTTACGTTTTTCACTGCAGGACTTTCGGAGTAAAATATACTTACATCCTGCAATTCCAGAGCCGCTTCCTGCTGATCAATCTTGATTGAATTTTTCACAGTAGATTTCTCTAATTCTTCAAAGCCTGTCATCACTTTAATCTTTTTTCCGTT
>CAZKJY010000112.1:0-6526 GCA_964553165.1 uncultured Enterobacteriaceae bacterium | reverse complement strand
GCTGTGGGTTGGCGTCGATCGGAAAACTGCCGGAACGAGGGCCACGTTCAGTATCGACCATTTCAGACGGTTCAACATTTTCCGGCAGCCAGTTAATGCGGCGGGCCAGTGAAACGCGCCAGTGACCAGGATGGAAAATGGTTTCTTCGATGGCAACATGCAGCATCTGCCCACCGGTTACTTCAGTCACGGCGCCGGTACGGGTACCCCCGTCCGCCAGCGTACCACCACAGGGAGCCATTTTCTGGGGATCGCCCCGCTCGTCTTCTTCAATCCAGGGTGCCGGTTCAATCAGTTTGAAGTGTGCTGTCGCTGAGGTGGCAAGCAGGCCAAAGGCTGCTGCCAGGCCGATTTTCTTGAAATGAGTCGAGTTCACGCGGAGTCCCCTTGCTATATTGTTGTAATGGAGAATGATTATTATCCAAGCCAGGCTGTGAAACAAGCCGAAGGCAGGCACAACCAGGCAACAAATAAGGAGTTTTCTCCTGTAGCCTAGTCTGCCATCCGCCGGGCTTGCCATTGAGTGGTTCCCTGGCTGCGAGATCTGGGCTGGTCATCAGCATCCGGAATCAGTACCCCGTTCTCATCCCGTTGCTGCCTGATTTCAAAACCAAGCGTGATCTCACCGCTGGCATTGTTGGCTGCCGGATAGGCGGCATCGGCATAGCCGGTGCCGGTTCCCAGCATCATCATGATATTGCTGCAGGTGGATGATGGCGCTCGCTGAAACAGCATCAAGCGCACTGAACTCTGGGAAAATTGCACGGCGAAGTCCAGTTCATACAAACAACCAAACTGATCAGGTCTGAGGAGAGTCCAGGGTCCGGCAGTACAGGCCCCGCCTGTCAGGCATTGCATGGGGGCAGTAGAAGTCACCTGTCCCTGTGGGTCAAGCAGCGAAATTTCCCAGTTTTGCTGCTCCTGGGAAATGGCAGGCCATGCAGGGATGAGTAAAAGGCTGAGCGTCACAGCGTTTAGCAGTTTCGTCATCATGGATTCCCTCGCAGGCTGGCAAGTTCATTGACCAATGCTTATGCTAATCCCATGGCGGAATTTTTCACAACGATTAATGACTTCCTCAATGATCCACAGACCCTCAAGGTGCTCTATGCACTGGTGCTGATCATGGCACTGGTCTGGCTGTTAAGCGGAGGCTTCAGCTTCCTCAATAAACCCAAACATAAAGATAAGGATAAGGATAAGGATAAGGAATAAGAGAGACCATTAAACCGGCGACTATCAATCCTGCGAGATCAGCGAGTAAGAAAAATTAATGCAGTTGCCGGAACGGCTAAAGACCTGAATCTGTATCAGCGCAGGCGGTTGGTAGGTCTCAACATAATATTCATGCGTGATGGTGTCATTGGAGCCAAAGGCGACACGGTACTCCACAATCCTGTACTGCTGGTTTCGGATCGACTCAAGACTGCGCGCTACCTGCCTGTTCTCGTCAATATTTTCACAGTTTGTGCTGGTGAAATCCGTGAGGAAAAGGGTTTGCTGGAACACATTGATGGCCTCTTCGGATAAAGGCAGTTCCGTAATCAATTCCTCCTGCGCCATGGCAGAAAGAGACAGCAGTGCCAGGAGTAACAGCAAGGTATTTTTTAAGCTGACAAAGGACATTGTCTTTTCCTCAAATTAGCCGGTAGCTGAGGCTGTTCGGGATAGCATGACAGTTTTTAACTGAAATTACTTCCAGTAAAGTCGTTTATTGAATAAATGTATTTACCAGACGAGCCTAAATCAATAAGGCTCGTCTGGCAGTATTTAAGAAGTTAATTTATTAAGTGAAGTTTGTACAAAAGTCAGAAACATTAGCAGGCGGATTCGGGACAGCATACATGATATCAGTGCCATCAAACCACCATCCTGGTGGAGAATTAAAAAAATAATGGCCGTATTGGCCGCTACCATTATAGTTCAACATGTATACAGTATACTGCTCCTGCGCTGCACAAATATCATAACCACACATACCAACAATGACATTTGTATGATGATTAATTCTATCCCATCCAAACCAATCTGTGCCTGTCCAAGCAACTATGTGAGAAAACTGAGCAGGAGTAGCGGGATAATAACAAAGTGCTGTTAAACCAAAAGATGAAGGTGATACGAATAATAATATTGTTACGAAAAATAGTCTTAGGCTTTTCATAATTTTAGTCCCTATAAATTTTTATTAATTCCATTACTTAAAATCTAGTTTCACACCTATTACGCCAATTATCCAAAAATGCATTTGGATCCTGTTCAAACAATGTAAGTACATTTAATTTTTGAGATTGCATCGTTTCATGTATAGCCTGCTTCCTTGATTCAATCAGACTGGCTGTATCATTAGACAATCTTGATAGCATATTTCTATACTCATCAAGAATTCTTACGGAAGCACGCTCATCGATGGAACTGAATTGAATGGCTGCGTCTCTTGGAGTTTTACTTATTTCATCATTAAGCAACCAGCCACAATAATTCGCCAACTCTTCCATTACAGGATCATCATTAAGAATGATTGCAGAAGCTGTCATAATAATTAATCTTTCAGAATCATCTTGGACAAACTCAACAAATCCATTTCTATTTTGAGGATCAAGGAACAACATTCTTATAGCCTCGTCCTCAGGACTATCCAAGCCGTAAGTTACATCCACTTCAGGCGGATAATTCTGAATTTGCCGATCTCGCCTTCTTTCAGCTTCTTCTCTTGAAATCACACGAATAGTAAGCTCTAAATCATTGCCATTACTGTCTGCAGCTCTCATGCCTTCAGGGATTGCAATAGTTTCCTGAGCAAGTGATAAAAGCGGAGAAAATAGGAATACAAAAAAGATATATCTCATAAAATCTACTCCATTAGTTATTTTTATTGAATTATCGTTTTTATACTAAAAAACTCTTCGAAGGTAATATTTTTTTAATTGAATATCAATAATTCTTAATTGTCTTACAAGATTAGGCATCTTCTATATCATGGCAACAGTATTTACAGGGAGAAGCATCTTTAAATACTCTTTTCGCATCTATCATGGCTCCAAAACCAGACATATGAATCCCGATATCAATTCTGTCTTTTGGGCTAGGCATGAATGGGCAATGAACTTCTGACTTATGCATGATATGAACCCTGGACCCGGCTTCAAATTTTGACGCTTTATCCAGACAAAATCGGTTCATTTATTGCAGGTATATTTCTGCTGAAATTGCTTGGGTAGCAAAATAACGACCATCCCGCACAATGGTTAGCCTGACGATGTCCTCGTTTTCTAACAGCCCTATTTCGTAATTCAGTTCATACTGGTTTCTGACAACAGTATGGTTTACGGCGACTATTACGTCCCCTTCTCTAACGCCTGCCCTTGCAGCGGGACTATCAGGTTCAATGGCGGTAACAATTGCTCCATAGGGGGACTCAAGCCCAAGGCGCCTTACCGTGGCAATATCAGGGGGAATATCTGTAACCTCGATACCAATCGTCCCCCGGGAGGCATAACCCTGGTTAATTAATTGATTAGCAACACGCTGAACAAGCTTTATCGGTATTGCAAAGGAGATGCCGCCTCTGGCCTCCGGATCAGACAGAAGGTGTGAATTTAAACCGATTATGTCACCTTCTCGATTAACGATTGGCCCACCCGAGTTACCGGGGTTAATTTCCAGATCTGTCTGTATAAACAAGATATATTTTGCATAAACGCCCATAATAGGCAGCGGCCTGTTGACATAACTGATAATGCCTTCAGTCACGGTGCCTGGCAGGGAAAAAGGCGCTCCAAACCCCAAAATATATTGCCCAGCCCTGATACCATCATCATCTTCAATATGCCTACAGACATTCAAATTAGTGCTGTCAACTTTTAACACTGCCAGATCAGATGCAGGATCAGTTGCAAAAAGCTGAGCGGGAAACAATAAGCCATTTGAAAGTCTTACGAATATCTGGGAAGTCCCCTGGACAATATGGTTATTGGTAACAATAAATCCATCCTGTCTAAAGGTTATGCCACTACCACTGTGCATATGATCTAGTGGCTCAAGAACTAAATCATCTTCAAGGACATTCAGAGTTTGTTCAAGCTGTGGGAGTGGTGGCAGAGGCGCATGGTAAGGATGTGATTCATCTTCATCAGCAACCGCTGATATTGAAACTACACAGGGAGTTACCCTATCAACAATGAACGAGTAATCCGGTAATTGAGAATAAGATGTTTCTGAAAAAATGGAAAAAATACAAAAAATTGACGATTTAACAAAAAATAGATTTCGTAAAAATTTAGGTACATCCCATGTAGCTGGCATCATATTCCTTTGGTTTAACGGGAATTAGAGCATTTCCATAAAAACCATAAAAAAATTAAGGTCTTCTATCATCGCAGCTACAGTTCCAAAGTATATTGAAATTCTCAAACAAACATTTTGTCCAATTTTTCTTATATATCATCTGCCTCTAGTCATTGATTCTGATAAACGCCATTGATGTAAACCTCTTCACCCTCAGAATCTTCAAGGTTATCAATACATTTTTTCGATTTCATTGGGGTATCTGGTATGCAAAGCCAGCTGTCCTGTCAGAAAGATTAATCATGTCGTTTAATATATCTTCATGAAGTGTTAGTTCTGTCGGTTTAAATAGCGTGCATCTCTTAATTGTGGGAAAAGCCAGGCCCAGCCAGCAGCAATGCCAACAGCGGCAAGTCCGCCAAAAACGACAGCCGGAACAACACCCACCCAGGCAGCCATAAAACCGGCACGAAATTCCCCGAGTTCATTTGAAGCCCCTAAAAACACCATGTTGACTGCGTTTACCCGGCCACGAAGAGCATCTGGTGTCCAGAGCTGCAACAGGGTTTCCCGTATTACTACACTTACCATATCGGCAGCACCGATAAGTGCCAAAGCAACAACCGAAACCCAGGTGATTGTTGAAACCCCAAACACAGCAGTAAAAAGCCCAAAAAGAGCCACAAAGATCAACAGAATACGTCCGGCATGATCGCGTATCGGGTAAGTTGTCAGACAGACCGTCATCGCAATTGCCCCAACACCGGGAGCAGCCCTCAAAATACCCAAACCCCAGGGGCCAAGTTCAAGAATGTCCCTGGCATAAACGGGCAACAGCGCGACAGCTCCTCCCAGTAAGACAGCAAATAAGTCCAGAGATATGGCTCCCAGCACCACTTTTTCCTTACGTATGTAGCGCAGACCTTCAAAGACGGAACTGAAAGTGATTTTTGTGACTGCACTATGCTCTGCCGGTGCTGGAATACGAAGGATGAGTAGCAGCGCCAGCCCCAGCATGATTAGCACGACTGTGTAGGCAATGTTGGGGTTAATACCGTAAAGCAGGCCGCCGGCAACCGGACCGACGATACTGGAAATCTGCCAGGAAGACGCATTCCAGGATATGGCATTGGCAAACACATCCATCGGAACCAGGTTCACAACCAGAGACTGGGATGCCGGACCAAAAAACGCCCGTGCGATTCCCATGCCCGTTAAGGCGATGAAAATAGGAAGTGGTGAACTCAGCCCCCTTATGGAAAAAAACAGTATCGTGGCTGCGCAGATAAGCTCCAGCATGACCGCAATGCCCATTACCCGACGTCTTCCATAACGGTCAGCAACAGAACCCGTCACCAATACCAAAAGCAGCAAGGGCAAAAACTGGACAAGGCCAATAATTCCTAAATCCAGAGGATCACGAGTCAGGTCATATATCTGCCAGCCGACCGCAACCGAAACAATCTGTACAGAAAAAGTAGAACAGAACCTGGCAGTCCAGTAGCGCACAAATGCGGGATAGGCAAAGGCAGCGAAGCGGGTATGACTCGCAGGACTTGAATCGTTATCTATCATGATTTCTTGGATGCCAACCCAGCATCTGAATGGATACTAAACGGTGTACTTAAAAAAGCAGCATATTATGATTTTTCCTAATCCTAAGCTATGCCAGCTTTGAATAGATAACGGACATTCAACGCTCTCAAAAGCGATAAAAGTAATAATTTGCTAAAACTAAATCGGACTGGTGGAACTAGAAAAGCCTGTCTATATAGTGTTTATACCGACAGATATTGATTAGTAACAATTAATGAAGAGTAGCTCCCAACTTATTAATTGTAATGGTGCCCGGGGCCGGAATTGAACCGGCACGCCCTAAACGGGCGAGGGATTTTAAGTCCCTTGCGTCTACCAATTTCGCCACCCGGGCCGGGAACCATCAGACTGGCTCATAGCCTTTGAGTACTCGCTCAGGCTTTGCCTGAGCTCCTACCCTGCGGGATGCGTCTTTATTATTGATTTACATTCGTTGCTTTGCTTGCCAATAGTCTCGCTATTGGCGGCCCAAAGCGCCTCGTAACTCAACACTAAAGCCTGCATCTCAAACGCCCTGAGCCAGTATGATGGCTCCAGGGAGCAGAATCTCAAGATTGTATTGTAAGTAGTGAAAGTCTACCGAGGAAAATATGGAGGCTGGAGTCGGAATCGAACCGGCGTACACGGAGTTGCAGTCCGCTGCATA
>CAZKJY010000111.1:0-6529 GCA_964553165.1 uncultured Enterobacteriaceae bacterium | reverse complement strand
AGTCTGATCATTACGGAAGGCACAAGTATCAATCATCCAGTGGCCAGTGGTGATAGCAGCATCCCCTGCTTTCACGGGGATGAGGCGCTTGCCGGCTGGCGCAGGGTGGTCGATGAAGTCCATGCTGCCGGTGGCAAAATCGCTCCCCAGCTCTGGCATCAGGGCGCCATGCGCAATCCAGAGAAAGCCGCACATCCTGAACTCACTTCCATAGGCCCTTCTTCCGTAAACCCCTATGGTGAAGACAAGCCGATCCATGCCATGACGCAAAAAGATATCGAGGCATGCATCGCTGCTTTTGCCCAGGCGGCGACGGATGCGAAACTGCTTGGTTTTGATGCGCTGGAAATTCATGGGGCACATGGCTACCTGCCAGACCAGTTTATGTGGCCCAAACTCAACAAGCGTAGTGATCAATACGGGGGATCAATCCAGAACCGGGTACGCTTTGCCGCGGAAACAGTTGCGGCAGTTCGTGCTGCCGTTGGTCCGGACTTTCCCATCCTCTACCGTTTTTCCCAGTTCAAGATCGCCAACTACGAAGACAGGATCGCCGAGACCCCGGAAGAGCTGGAACAGATTCTGACGCCCCTGGTCGATGCCGGTGTAGATATTTTTCATGCCAGTCAGCGCCGTTTCTGGGAAGCCGAGTTTGAAGGGTCACCTCTGAATCTGGCAGGGTGGACTAAAAAACTCAGTGGCAAACCCGTTATCACCGTAGGCAGTGTCGGTTTGGATACCGATTTCATCTCCAGTTTCGCCGGCAAAGATGCCCACAGTGGCGGTCTGGAGGAACTGCTGAAACGTCTGAGCCATGAAGAATTTGATCTCGTGGCGGTCGGACGCGCCCTGATCAGTGACCCGGCCTGGGCGAAGAAGATACATGCCCATCAGGAAGATGACATTATTGCCTTTGACCGTGGCGATCTGGCCAGACTGACCTGAGCCACTCTCGAAGGGAGTGTCACCCAACAGCTCAGCTTAATCTGTCTGCTTGCCGGCATGATCCCTGTGTGCCCGGCTGCGCAGCAAGGCTTTATGAAACTCCTCAATCAGCAGCAGCACGAGAGCGATTCCCAGCAGTATCAACCATTCGTGCAAGCTGATCGGACTCAGCTCCAGTATCGTACTCAGCCCCGGGGTATACAGGGCTGCAATATGAACCAGCTGGGCAATGGGCACAGCCAGAACCAGAAAGGGATTGGCAAAGAAGCGGATTTTAAACAGGGAGCGTGTTTCCGAGCGGCTGCTGAGGGCATGGATATTCCCGAACAGCACCATCAGCATCAGGGTCAGATTGCGCGCGTAGGCCAGCTCACTGCCATTCTCAATCAGCCAGGCATAGACCCCAAACGCGAGCAGCCCCATCACCGTGCCTGTGACCAGCACGTGCTGGATGATGTGGCTCTCAAAAATTGGTTCCTGAGGTCGTCGTGGCGGCCGATCCAGTTCACCACCCTCACCCGGCTCAAAGGCTAACGCCACATCCTGCAGGCCATTGGCAATCAGGTTCAGCCACAGTAGCTGTACTGCCACCAGTGGCATCGGATAGCCTGCCAGCGCCGTGCAGAAAAACAGCAACAGCGCAGAAAACCCGGTGGCAATCAGCAGGGCAATCACCTTGCGGATATTGTTATAGACAATCCGGCCCTGTTCGATTCCATCCACAATGGAGGCAAAATTATCATCCGTGATGATGAGATCTGCGGTTTCCCTGGCGACGTCAGTGCCGCGCTTGCCCATCGCGACCCCGGCATGGGCATGACGCATGGCCGGGGCATCGTTGACACCGTCACCAGTCACCGCCACAAAATTACCTGCGCGCATCAGGCGATCAACAATCAGCTCTTTCTGGGTGGGTTCAATGCGTGCGAAGACCCGGGTTGGCAGTATCAGCCTGTCCAGTGCACTGTCGCCTTCACTGGCTGCAGCTCGGATCATATCCCCGGTCACGGCCTCATCGGCTTCCTGACAGAGTGCCAGTTCCAGTGCGATGGCTTTCGCGGTGGCCGGGTGATCCCCGGTAATCATTGCCACCTGTATCCCGCCCGCATGACAGCGGCGAATGGCTTCCCTGGCCTCGGGCCTGACCGGATCAATCATGGCGACCATCCCCAGAAAGGTCATCCCTTCCGGATTGGCGATAGACTCATGCGGATGGTTGTGACGCTGGGCCAGTGCAATGATCCGGTAGCCTTTGGTAGCCAGGGCTTCAAACTGCGCTGTCAGCATGGCGCGGTCTATTGTTTTGCTTTCACCCTGACAGAGCATGCTGTCACTCATGGCGAGAATTTTTTCCGGGCTGCCTTTGACAAACAGGGCTGAGTCAGCGCCAACCTGATTCAGACTGCCACTGAAGGCGCGCTCCGATTCATAGGGAACCAAATCCAGCCGGGCATGCTGGCGTCGGACCCCCGACAGGGAGAGTCCCAGCTTTTTGGCCAGTACCAGAAAGGCCACATCGACAATGTCTCCCTCGGAGACCCACTCTCCGCCGGCATAATCCAGATGACTTTCATTGGCCAGCAGGCCGGTGATGCACAGAGATTCCAGTGCCCGGGTATCCGCACCCCTGATACTGCCACCCGGCGCAACCCCCTCACCACTGACTTCATATTCCCGGCCATCCGGCAGGGTCACCCGGCGGATAGTCAGCTCATTGACCGTCAGGGTGCCGGTCTTGTCGGAGCAGATAAAGGTGCAGGAACCCAGGGCTTCTACTGCCACCAGCTTGCGGATAATCACATGATGCCGCGCCATGCGTCGCATGCCGATGGCCAGCGCAACCGTGAGGGCAGCAGGCAGCCCTTCCGGAATGGCGGAGACAGCCAGACCGATGGCCATCATCATCATGCCCTGCAGATCATAGTCCCTGAACAGCATAATGCCGATCAGCAGGAGGATGCCGAGCAATATGGCGCCCGCCACCTGATAGGTAAATCGTTCAATGCGGATCATCAGCGGCGGTTTGGCGGCATCACCCTCCGTCACATGCCTGGCAATACGGCCAATTTCAGTATGCAAAGCCGTTTGTGTCACAACCCCCCTTGCCCGCCCGCGCGTTACTATGCTGCCGGCAAAGCCATAATTGACCCGCTGCGACAGCGGCGCGTCCTCAGCGACCTCGACGCTGGCATTCTTGGCGACGGCCATGGACTCTCCCGTTAGCAGGGATTCATCAACCGCCAGGTCACGGCAGTCCAGCAGGCGGATATCCGCAGGGATTTTGTCGCCGGATTCCAACAGCACCAGATCGCCGGGGACCAGGGCTTCAATGTTGATTTTACGGGTGACGCCATCACGGATGACTCTGGCCTCGCCTCTGACCATGTTACGAAGCGCTGCCGCCGCGCGCTGCGCAGAATATTCCTGCACGGTGCCAATCAGCGCATTGAGCAGCAAAACGGCTAGAATAAAAATCCCGTTGGGCAACTGGTTCAGTGCAAAGGAGGCCACTGCCGCCAGTAACAGAATATAGATGAAGGGGCTGAGAAACTGGCGCAGGAAGATGTTGAACAAGCCAGGCAGTTTGGGCTCGGGCAACTGGTTGGGACCGTAGTTTTTTAACAGTTCCTCGGCCTGGCGCTGGCTCAAGCCCTTAACATTTTCAGTGGATTCTACAGACAAGCCCCGGGCCCCTTTTTCAGACATCGCACACAAACGCGTTCATTATAGGACGCTTTGCAATGACTGCCAGAGACATGAAAATCACGTCATGTTTCAGTTTAAAATTTCAGACTGAGACACTATCTGCCCCCAGCTATCCAGGGAAAATCCGTAACGCGTTTACAGTAACCCTTCCTGTTCCAGCCATTGCTGCAACTGGTTCATTGGCAGGGCGCCGCTGATGCGTGCATGTTCTCGGCCGCCCTTGAAAGCGATCAGGGTTGGAATGGAGCGAATGCCCCAGCGTGCGCCGAGCTGCTGGTTGGCCTCGGTATCCAATTTTGCGAAACGTAATGCCGGTTCGAATTTCTTTGTGGCGGCTTCGAAAATTGGCGCAAAACTGCGACAGGGACCACACCAGGACGCCCAGCAGTCCACCAGCACTGGCAGATCGGTATTGTTAAGCAATGTCGTGACATTGGCCTCCGTCAGGGTAAAGGGATGACCGCTGAACAGCGGCTTTTTGCAGTTTCCGCAAAGGGGCTTATCCTGCAGACGGTCTTCCGGAAGACGGTTGGTTTTCAGGCAGGATGGACAGCAGACCTTTATGTCACTCATGGAAAATTCCTGTGTTCAGTTATAAAAAACGGCAGCCTTTTTTGGGGTCGTTGGTTTCGACATAGCGGACTTTTCGGCGTCCCTTGTCACGCGCTACGCCAACACTGAAACGCCGCTCATCACGCTGCAGCGTTTTGCCTGCCGATGTATCTTTCGGTTTGTCGGTCTGCTTGTCAGTCATATGCACCTCGTTATTGCCATTATATAAGGGTCTGGTAGCACAATTTCCAGTGCCCGATTGCCAAACTGCTGGCTGATAGCAACGCATCAAAAGCCCGGGACTTCGCCTTCAGGCATGGCACCTGGCAGGAATCATTCATATACTAGGGGCATTACGTCTTTACGCATAACAATAAAACACATACCAATAAATTCAGCCATGGGAGGCAGCATGAAACCCAGCTCGCTCTTGATTACCATTCTCAGTCTGTCACTCAGTTCGGCCCTGCTGGCACAGCAGCAGGAACGTGATCCCCAGCGCACACCCGGCGTTCAGGCGGCCAACGATCCCAACCGTACTGCCTTTGTGATGGCCAACTGCAGCGATCCTTTTATTCCCCCACCAGCAAGTGGCGGTGGCGGGGCTGCCCGCCCGCCCGAAGAATCGGTGCCCTATGAAATTCATGCAATTGACGGTGTCATTGCTGAAGGCCAGCGCTGGCGCAGTCTGTGGATAGACACCGGCAACAATGCCGACAGTCCCATCGGCGTCTCTGACGGCGTCATTGTGGCCCAGAACGACAAAAGCCAGATTCTGAAAGTGCGTGTTGATGGCAGGGTTGAACTTATCGCGACCGACACCTATACCGGCGGTGCGCTGGCCATGAATCCTGACGGTGAGCTGTATGTTGGCGAACGTGCCCTTAACCGCGGCGTCTGGAAGGTCGAACCCCGGGAGCTGTTTGCCAATACCATGAACGGCGAACCGCTGGAATGCCTGACCACCGGTGTCCTCAACGATATGGTGCCGGACAGCAAGGGCGGCTTCTACATGACCATGGGTGGTCAGTATTACATCAGCCCGGAGGGCGTTGTCAGCGGCCCCTATGGTGAGAACCAGGGCAATGGCCTGGCACTGAGTGCCGATGGCCGCACGCTTTACGTCACCGGCCGCCTGGAAGGCCAGGAGCCGCCACGTAACCTGCGTGTCCCGGCTGGCGCACCGGAACCAACCCGCGGTTTGATTGCCTATGATGTGCAGCCAGACGGCTCTCTCAGCAACGAGCGCCAGTTCGCCTGGGCCGGTGGCGATGGTATGGATATCGATGCCGAGGGCCGGATTTACGTCACCGGTGATGGCGGGTGCTGGGTCATTAGTCCGACAGGCGAAATTCTGGGGTTTATCCAGTCCCCGCGTCGGCTGATTTCAGTTGCCTTTGGCGGTCATGACAACAGAACCCTGTTTGGCATTGCCATTCGTGATGTTGAAATTTTTATGATGGATGTACTGACACCGGGCATGGACCGGGTATGGGATAAATAGTTATGCAGACACATTTTTTTAGTAACGGCGATCACATGCCTCTTCTGGGGCTGGGCACCTGGAACATGCCGGGAGAAGACTGCGCAGTCATAATCCCGGAGGCCGTAAAACGTGGTTACCGGCATTTTGACTGTGCTGCCATCTATGGCAATGAAAAGGAAATCGGGGCCGCCCTGGATACCTGTTTCAACAAGGAACTGGTCAAGCGCAGGGAACTGTGGATCACCTCCAAACTCTGGAACAACGCGCATTATCCGGAAGATGTCGCGCCGGCCCTGAAGAAGACCCTCAGCGATCTGCGTCTCGACTATCTTGATCTGTATCTGATCCACTGGCCGGTGGTTATCAAACCTGATGTCGGCTTCCCCCAGAAAGACGAGGACTACCTGACACTCAGGGAGGTCCCCATCAGCGAAACCTGGGAAGCGATGGAAAACTGTGTCGACGCCGGTCTTGTCAGACATATTGGTGTCGCCAACTTCAGCGCAAAAAAACTGGGCGATCTGCTGGAATCCTGCCGTATCAGCCCTGAAGTAAATCAGGTCGAGCTGCATCCGCTGCTGCAGCAAACCGGACTGAAGACTTTTTGTGATAACAAGCGGATCCATCTCACGGCCTATTTCCCCCTGGGTTCGGGCAGACGGCCGGAAAATTTCCGTGGCGGCGGCGATCTGCCAGCACCGCTGGAATTACCTGTGATCGCCGACATTGCCGCAGCCCATGAAGCATCTCCCGCTCAGGTTCTTCTGGCCTGGGGCATGCAGCGTGGTACCTCAGTCATTCCAAAAACCGTCACGCCAACCCGGCTTGATGAAAACCTTG
>CAZKJY010000110.1:0-6577 GCA_964553165.1 uncultured Enterobacteriaceae bacterium | reverse complement strand
GTCGTCGTGGCTCTCTTAATGGGACCCTGACAGTGCATGGTAAAGAGGGACACGTGGCCTACCCGGAGCTGGCACTCAATCCAATACATGCTTTCATGCCTGCCCTGAGTGAGTTTGTACAAACCCAGTGGGATCAGGGCAACGACTACTTTCCGGCAACTTCCCTGCAGATTTCCAATATCCAGGCCGGCAGTGGTGTCAATAATGTTATTCCTGACTCTATGAAGGCACTGTTTAATTTCCGTTACTCCTCGGAAGTCACGGCTGAGAAATTGATGGAAATTACGGAGAGTATCTTCAGACGGCATTATCAGGACTTCAGCATTGACTGGCAGCAATCGGGGGAACCTTACCTGACCCCTGTTGGCAAACTTACCGATACTGTGCAGCAGAGTATTGCGGCTGTGACTGGCGCGAATGGTGATCTGTCTACCGGCGGCGGGACCAGTGATGGTCGTTTCATCGCCAAGGGTGGTGCACAGGTCGTTGAACTCGGCCCCTGCAATGCGACTATCCACAAAAATAATGAGTGTGTTCTGGTCGCTGAGCTAGAGCATCTGGCCCAGATCTACGAAAAAGTGCTTGCTGGAATACTCGTCTAGCTGAATACCTCAAAGTAAGCTGACTTCCCCGGCACAATAAAACTTGCCCGCTGGTGCTTGCCGGAAGGTTTGCTGCCCGGCTGTTTAAGCACCACTCGTTTAACCCGGCAGGCAATGGCTGCCTCCAACAGAATTTCAGGGTCTCCAGCCGGGGGCAGAATTTCCTGCAAAAGGCTGATATCCCTTTTTACCGCAGCCTGTTTGTTTCGCGGGGGAAACATCGGATCAAGATAAATGACATCCGGTCTGGGGCGTCTACCCTGCAGAATATCCTGCAACCAGATTTCTGCCGGGGCATGATTCAGTTGCATACGCTGAATGATCTCTGTCAGTTCCGGTTCCTGGGACTGTGCGGCCCGAAGCAAGCCATCCTGCAGCAGGCTGAAAATGACTGCTGAGCTCTCCAGCATGCTGACACGGCAGCCAAGACTGGCAAGAATAAAAGCATCCTTGCCCAGACCCGCTGTCGCATCCAGTACGTGCATGGGGTCGTGCCTGTTCAGGCCAACAGCTTTGGCAATCCCCTGCTGTTTGCCTGATGTATGCCTGCGGTAGGTCAGTGCGGGATCTCTGAAATCCACCCGGGTTGGCAGGCGCCCTTTTGCACCGCTTTTGCTGAGCAGACTATGCAGACTGAGTCCGCCATCATCCAGTATTAGTAAATGGGAGAATTCACCGGGCTCAGCCTCTTCAGCCTGGGGCAATGCAAGCAGTGCCTGTATTGCTTTCGCATAGTCGGGATCTGCTGAATCACGCTGACAAAAGGCAATATTCATTGAGCTCTTACCCTGAAATCTGTATCATGCGTATGATACAGATTGGGCCATGCCCACCCTGGTATCACACCTAATTTGAAGCCAACACTAGCCTGGTACGGTATGAAGCTTGAACTTGATAACACCCATCCGAGCCCTGTCTTCCAACAGATTGTTGACCAGATACATTTTAAAATAAATACCCGGGAGCTGAATCCCGGTGACAAGCTACCCAGCATTCGGGCACTGGCGGATTCCCATGGCCTTGCTGCAAACACTGTGGCTAAGGCATTTCGACAACTGGAGTATCGTGGCCTGATTCGGGCACTGGACCGCAGTGGTTATATCGTTGCCAGTCCGGATCAGAGCCTTGGACGCTACCAGGCCAGAGGCGTGTCAGCAGATAAAAATGAAGTGCATGATGTTGTCGACAAACTGGACCACGGCCTCTTTCCCAACGCCTTCTGCAAGATTACCGAGGATTTTCTGACCGGCAATCCTGAACAGTGCAATGTGATTCACTCCGATGGCAGTGGCACAAAGTCCATCATCGCCTATCTGGCATATAAAGAGACCGGTGATGCCGGTGTTTTCAAAGGAATTTCCCAGGATTCAATCGTGATGAACCTGGATGATCTGCTGTGTATCGGCGTCAACGGCCGCATCCTGATTTCCAATACGGTCAACCGCAATGCCTTAAACTGTCCCGGAGAAGTCATCAGTGCCCTGATTGCCGGCAGCGAAGAATTTTTGGCAACCCTGCGTGATTTTGGCGTAAAAATTTACAGCGGCGGCGGTGAAACAGCTGATGTCGGTGATCTGACAGGAACCGTCGTCGTCGATTCCTGTGCTGTCTCTGTCATGAAGAAAAAAGATGTCATCAGTGGCGACCTCATCCAGCCCGGGCTGGCGATAGTCGGTCTTTCATCCACAGGCCAGGCATCCTATGAAAACAGGGCAAACAGCGGTATTGGCAGCAATGGGCTGACCAGCGCCCGGCATGACATGCTGAGCGCCTACTACGCGGAAAATTACCCCGAAAGTTTTGACCCCAACATATCCCGTGAGCTGATGTATTGCGGACCTTTCAAACTGGAAGACCCGCTGCCGGACAGTGATTTCACGGTTGCGGAAGCCCTGTTAAGTCCAACCCGTACCTATGCCCCGGTCATCTATAAAATACTTGATGAAAACCCAGGCCTGATAAAAGGGCTGATCCACTGCTCGGGTGGTGCCCAGACCAAATGCCTGAAATTCAGCAGTAATGTCCACTTCATTAAGGACAATCTCTTTCCACTGCCACCAATTTTCAAAACCATTCAGGCTGTGTCAGATACCCCCTGGCAGGAAATGTACAAGGTTTTCAACATGGGTCACCGCATGGAAATTTATTGCATGCCGGAAGATGCCAACACGGTGATTGAACTCGCCGGCAGTTTTAACATAGATGCCAGAATCATCGGTCGCACAGAAAGCCATGAGAATGGTAATAAATTAAGCCTGACCCATGCTGAAGAAGTATTCGAATATCAGGCATGATTTATGTCATCATTAGACAAACAAATTTTACAAGGGGATCTCAACAATGCGAACAATACATAAACTGTCCTTAATAGCCCTGCTGGCAGGCACCATGGCATCGGGTGCTTTTGCAGTCGCACCGGATTTTGTCGAAAAACTCAACGCACGTCCTGCCGCTGATCGTGCCCGGGATGGATTCAGACATCCCTATCAGGTGATGCATCTGCTGGGGGTGGAAGAAGGCATGACTGTGGTTGATATCGGTTCTCAGACCGGTTGGTGGACCCGGGTATTTGATGCCGCTGTGGGGCCAACTGGCACCATCATCGCCCAGGGTGCCGATGGCGGCGTCCGTGGCGGCCCACCGCCTGCTGATATGGTCACCATGGCCAATGTTGTGCTGGTAGACACCTTCTCAGAAATAGACGCCAACAGCGTTGATGTCGCGGTGACTGCGCTGAATACACATCATGGTGATGCTGAACGGTTCGTACCCTATTTCGAACAGATTGCCGCCTTTCTCAAACCCGGCGGAACACTGGCTGTCATCGACCATATCGGCGATGCTGACCGTGACAATTCCAGACTGCACAGAATTCCTCCGGCCAATGTGCGTAGCTGGATAGAAGCAGCGGGCTTGGAAGTCGTTGAAGAATCCAACCTGTTACGAAACAATGCAGATGACCATACTTTGTCAGCCAATATGCCGGATGATTCCAGACTAGGCCGCAATACAGACCGTTTCCTGTTTGTGGTTCGTAAACCAGCCATGTAGGCTGAAACAAGCAGACCTAAAAAAGCCCCGACTTCGGGGCTTTTTTATTGGGATTTTTTGACCACATGAAAAGTTTGAAAACTATATTTCACTCAATGCTGGGTAAGTCAGGTTTGTTGCAAAATAGTGCCCATTTCTGATGACAGTGACTTTAACCGGTTCTTCCATGCTCAGCACACTCAGCTGATATTGGAGTTCTTCGCTGCTCCTCACAATATTGCCACCAATCGTGACTATCACATCATCGGGTCTTAACCCACTTTTATAGGCTGGACTGTCAGGATATACCAGAGTAACCAATGCGCCCAGATTTCGTTGCAAGCCGTAATTATGGATTTGCTCTGGTTTAATACTGGTCGTAAGCATGCCAAAACTTTTATTCAGCGAACCTTCTGCTTGAATCAGCCGTTTAACAATCTGGTCAATAATATTGACAGGTATGGCAAAGGAAATACCGATGGACGCACCGGTTGTTGAAAAAATTCTTGAACTCATTCCAATAACTTCACCGTCGCCATTGACAATCGGGCCACCTGAATTTCCCGGATTAATGAGCATGTCTGTCTGGATATAGGAAGCCGCGCTGGACTCTAATCCACTGCCACCCAGGGTCCTACCAAGGTAACTGATGATGCCGGATGTTACAGAATATTCAAAAGAGTAAGGAGACCCGATGCCAAGCACTGTTTGTCCGACTTTTATGTCACTGACCTTCTGACTGAGCACCACTGGCTTGAGATTGTTGGCTGGAATTCTTAAAAGAGCTATATCAGTTATTTCATCCATTCCAATCAGTTCTGCCTGAAATCGACTGCCATTGTGTAACTGGACACTGATAGTTTCCGCATTCTGGATTACATGCGCGTTTGTGAGGATATAGCCATCTTCTGAAAACACAAATCCGGAACCTGAATTGGACAAAGAAGTGTCCAGAATAAAGGGCATCTGCTCTGCGGTTTCATTGGTAATTGATAAAAAATATGGGTGGGAGTCCTGCTCGCTGATGCTGGTAGTAATCGTGACAACACTGGGGATGACTTCTTCTACAATGGCTGAATAATCAGGAAGACTATTGGCCATCAAACTTGAGCACAAGCCTGATGTCAGCAAAATGAAACTTGTCGAAATTTTACCGAGCATGCTTACTCATATACCGCTACGATTACAACAATGTCTGGCATCTATGCTGATGATTTTCAGTTATTTTGTCAAAAAATAAAATGTAAAAATGAAAGCTTAAGTCACTGGCACTTTACCATCATCGACATAAAGTAATTTTTTTAAACAAAAGTAATTGTTTGATAAAAAAATCGTAAAAACATAATAGCGAAATAATATCGTGGCGATACTGATTATTTTATCTGATTATTTTCTGGCCTGAGCAAGCAGCATATTGCTCTGGACATGAATATCATGATTCCTAAGTATCAGGTCTACCTGTTTATAGTTCCCAGCAGGAAAATCACATTGATTGAAAATAAATGCCATGAATGGCTCATCACAATCACAAAAATTTCAGCTATAAAATTTAGGATAAAGAGAAACCTGTACAAGCACTTTGCGGTAAGCGATTAAGCAGGTAAGAAAGTAAGAAGGTAAGCAGGTAAAAAGTTAAGAAAATAAAAAGCTAAAAATCAGAAATTTTCTACTGCGAAAATGCCAGCTGGTATCATTTGTTTTTCAATAGGGGGATCCTGAGCACAACAATCACGCCCTTTTCATCCATCAGGTTATCAGCGTAAATATCACCGCCATGATCATCGGTAATCATCTTTGCAATATGCAATCCCATTCCGAGATGGGGCTGTTTCTTTTTTCCTTCAGGTCGCATGGAGACCATGGAATCAAATATCCGGTCTTTCATTTCCTCGGCCAGATAAGGCCCTGAGTTAGCCACGCTGATCACTGCTTCATTGTCCTGGGACGTACATTTAACCCTGACAGGCTTATCCTCAAAAGAGAATTCCACAGCATTTGCGATAAGCTTATCCATCAATTGGACAATATAATCGGCATTGCCATCAATCATGACGGGCTGCTCGGAAATTTCACGTTCAAAGCTCACACTGGGATAAATCTGGCGGTAACCTTCCACACAGGCAGCAATGATTTTACTGAGATCAATGGCTTCCTTTTCTGAGGATTTTAGTATCTGCTCCAGCCTGGAGGCTTCACTCATGTTGGTGAGTATCAGATTCAGTCTTGCAATACCCTCTTCTGCCCTTTTTATATAGGTCTCTGCTTCTCTTTCATTGGCAGCGAGTCGAAGGTTCTCCAGGGAAGAGCGCACGACGGTTACCGGGGTGCGCAACTCATGGGAAAGTCTTGATGACATGTTTTCCAGATAATGAGTGTACTGGGTCAGACGGTCCAGGATATTGGCAAAGCTTCGACTCAGATCACCTATTTCATCACTACTTCTGGATGCCTGGATGGTATTGTGTATGCGCCCACTGTCGTCGATGATCTGTTCAGCCTGATTACGCAGCGCCCGGATGCGTGAAGTCAGTGCTGAGGCAAACAGGAACAGTGCGGTTATGACCAGCAGCATCATGCCCAACATGGTATCAAAGAGAACTTCGAGCGCCTGATTGCGAAATGTCCGGATGCCGTTCATGTTCTGATCCACTACAACCGCCCCCAGTACCTGGCCATCATCCATAATCGGGAATGCAGCAGCGAGAATGCGAATTTCACCATCCTGCAGGGTTCTGAAAGTTGTGTTGGGAATTCCCCGCAGGGCCGAGATGATATGGTCTCCTTCCAGAGTGCCGGATTGATAAAGTTCATCCACAAAATTTGAAATGGGTTTGCTAAGCACCTGGTAATAGAGTGGTCTTAAAATGGAATCGCGGAAACGGCCCCACAAACCTGTACCGTTTGCCTGTGTCGGTTCTTCAAGCATCAGGCCGTTGGCATCCTGA
>CAZKJY010000109.1:0-6590 GCA_964553165.1 uncultured Enterobacteriaceae bacterium | reverse complement strand
TGGCAAGTTCCCTGGCCTGACTTGCCCAATTGCCCTGCTGACCGAAAAGGCCATGCAGAATGACCAGTGGCGGTCCCTGGTCGGAGTACTGCTTGTGAAACAAACGCATGCTGGGATTAAAGAAGATTGTCTTTGATGTAGGCAATGACGTCATCATGGTGGGTCTTGGTGTTAACCTTTTCCATGATGTGTTTGAGCTTGCCATCCTTGCCGATGATAAAGGTCATTCTGTTGACGCCCATGAACTCCTTGCCCATGAATTTTTTCAGACCCCAAACGCCGTATTTATCGGCAACGGCATGATCCTCATCGGACAACAAGGTGAAATTCAATTCATCCCGCTCCTCAAATTTGGCCAGGCGCTTGACCGGATCAATACTGACACCCAGCACTTCAACACCCAGCTTTTTAAGGGCTTTTTCGCTGTCACGGATACCCTGTGCCTGCACCGTACAACCAGGAGTCATTGCCTTGGGATAAAAATAGAGTACAACAATTTTTCCCCTGTAGTCTTTGAGACTACGCTTCTTGCCGTGCTGATCCTCCAGGGTGAAAGCCGGTGCCAGATTGCCAGTTTTGGGTAATGCCATGGTTTTCTCCTCAATTGTTTTGTGTTGCTTCGTTCAATACGTCCAAGGCTGCCTCGACATCCATGTCCGGGTATTCCAGCGCAAAGAGCCGGATTTCTTCTGCTGCCTGCGCCGGTTCAGTAGCCTGCAGACGTTGTATTTCCGCCAGCCAGCTCTCGGCACTTGCGCGATAGGAAAGTTCATTCGCCGGGCTTGCCTGAACTGCCTGAGTAGCCGCATTCAAAACGCCTGCCTGCTGCTGCGAAAATTCCTGCACACTGCCTGCTGTCGCATCCTGTGCATTGGCATCTTCAACAGCTTGCTGGGCCTGGGCTGCCAGATCATCCTCCGTTATCACGCGCTGACGGGCAAGCGTTTCCGATTCCAGACGCAGAGCTTCTGCCTGGGCTTCTGCTGCAGCTGGAGGCACGCGAGCTGCCTGCTGAATCTCTGCCGTTGCAGGCGCAGGCTGACTACTCCCCCCATCCCGTTGAAGAGCACTTTCCTCCACGGAGTCCATCAGCGGAATTGCTCTGTTCTGGACATCGGCACTGGTGAGTTCCTCTTCGTTCTGCAAAAACAGAGTGGCGGCCAGCACCATCAGACAGACGCTCGCTGCAATGGAATAGATCTGATAGGGAACCTGCTTTCTGGCTTTTGTCTGCCCTTTAATGGCGCTGCGTGCAGCAAGCAATATACGTTCATCCAGTTCCGCCGAAGGCTTTTCCTGGCGCAGGTGAGCATAGGCCGGACTGACGCCATCCTCGCCCTGCAAATAATCCTGTAACTGCCTGTCGTCTGATTTTTTCATACTATTCGTCACTTTCAAGTGACTGTCTGAGTTTGTTTACCGCATAGCGCAAACGGCTTTTGACGGTTTCAAAACTTTCGCCAGTGGTCTGGGCGATCTCCTCCAGACTCAGTCCGGCTTCTTCCTTTAACAAAAATACTTCACTTTGTTCCCGCGGTAGATTTTTCAGTTGCACCCGGAAACGTTCAATTTTTTCCTGCGCACCGAGCATAACATCCGGATCGTTACTGGCGTTGGCCGGAATACTCTCGGCATCAACTGCTTCATCAACCTGCTCAAGAGGTTTCCGATAAAAATCGACCAGCAGGTTATGCGCGATGTGATATAGCCAGGTGGTAAACTTTGCCTTGCGGGTGTAAGTCTCTCTGGCCTTGATCACGCGCATCCAGACTTCCTGGTAAAGCTCCTCCGCCAGCGCCTGATTACCGCACTGCCTGAGGAAAAACCGGTATAGCGCGTCCTTGTGTTTGCGGTACAGTGTTTCAAAAGCGCTGGCATCACCCCGGCTGTAGGCTAGCATCAGCTGGGCATCCTTGTCCGTCTTGTCGAGAAAACTTACCAGGGGCACTTATCCATCTCTACTTTTTGTATGGACTTTTTCCAATAATTAAAAACTAATGGGCTCAGATTAATCGAGGCATGGGGAAAATTTAAAAGCGGAATTTACGTTTAAGTAACTGAGCATTTTAAATTTTCCCCATAACGAAGAATAGGCAAGCACAATAGTATTTAATTCAATGACAGTGCCTGGGCATTTCTCACCAGCTGAATAAATTCACTGCGATATCCGAATTCATCCGTCCCTCTGGCGCTTTGAGCCAGCGTAAGCACTGTATCATAATCAAGTTCTCCAGTCTGAGCATTGGCCCGCAGCAACTGGGCCAGCCCGGCAACGGCCGCTGAAAAGCGGAAATTGTCAGAGGTGCTGCTGAAATCCTCCTGTATATCAGCAAGCATCAACGGACGTTCAATCAATACACTTTCCTCAGCATCCGGCGCTTTGTAGCGCAGTTTCAGAAATGCCAGCTCGTCGGTATTGCCCGCTGTCTGTTGACTGGCCTGGCTGTAACGCAGGGGATCAACGCTCACGCCGGAGCTGCCGACCAGGGCAATTTCATAAATGGCGGTGACAGTATGCCCGGCACCGATCTCACCGGCATCCACCTGATCATTGTTGAAATCCTCTCTGGCCAGGCCCCGGTTCTCGTAACCAATCAAACGGTATTCGGCCACTGTTGCCGGATTGAATTCAATCTGGATTTTGACGTCCTTGGCCACGGTCTGCAGAGTCGACTGCAACTCATCCACCAGCACCTTGCGCGCCTCATTAAGGTTATCAATATAGGCATAGTTGCCATTCCCTCTGTCCGCCAGCTGCTCCATCATATGATCATTGTAATTACCGGTACCAAAGCCCAACGTGGTCAGGCTGATGCCTGATGCCCTTTTCTCTTCAATCAGCTGCTGCATGGCCTCGACACTGGACATCCCGATATTGAAATCGCCGTCTGTCGCCAGAATCACCCGGTTGATGCCATTTTCGATATAAGCCTGTTCAGCCAGGGCATAGGCCAGTTCAATGCCGGCCTCACCATTGGTGCCGCCACCGGCCTGCAGACGATCAAGCGCGGCGCTGATCTGCCGGGTTTCGTTTCCCGGCGTGGGCTCAAGTACCACACCGGATGCGCCGGCATAGACCACCAGAGCCACGCTGTCTTCCGCTGTCAGTTGCTGGGTGAGCATCTTCAGGGACGTTTTGAGCAGCTCCAGTTTGTCAGGGGAGTCCATGGAACCTGAGACATCCACCAGAAACACCAGATTGCTGTGGTGTTCCTGACGCGGGTCCGGTTCATTGGCCTTGATGCCGATATGCAGTAAATGGCGGTCCGTGTTCCAGGGACTACTGGAGACTTCGGTATACACACTGAACGGAGCAGAAACATCCGTCACCGGATAGTCATAGGCAAAGTAATTGATCATCTCCTCCGCTCTGACGGCATCTGCCGGTGGCAACGCTCCCTGATTCAGAAAGCGTCTGACATTGCTGTAAGCGCCGGTATCCACGTCGATGCTGAACGTCGAAACAGCCTGCTCGATGACGCGTTTGATTCCGTTGTCATCAAAATCCGCATAGTTTTCCGCACCCTGCTCCGGGTAGAAATAGGGCTCAAAGGGCATGCCCATGCGAGCCTGCGCTGGCATCGCCTGCATCGTTATGGTCGCATTGCCGTCCATGCTGGCATTCGCCATGTCCATTTCCTGGGCAATCAGGATTTCTGCTTCTCTGGCCGGATTGCGTTGTCGGGCTGCCGAGGTATCTGTCCCGACCATAACGGGAGCCGTGGGAGTGGTGGTCACTGCAGGGCTGGATTCATCCTGCCCAACCTGACAGGCAACCAGCACGGCCCCGGCAATAGCCAGGGAGAGTAAACGGGGTTTCAGGGATTGGCTTTTCATATCACGCTCCTTTAATCAAAGAAATTAAGCACTGTTTTTTTATCTTCAGTGCTGTAAACGTGATTACGCTGAAAAAGGGTTAAAGCGGCTTAAAAAAATTATGTCTCGGCTTCAAGGAGCACTGACAGCTCATCAGGCAGAAAGGGTCTGCCCTCGGCATTCACGGCTGTACCGGTGATTTCAGCCAATAACAGAGGCTTTTCCTCACCTTCGCGGACAATGTCCTGAATGAATAAAAACTTGAGCCGGGATTTTCGAAGATAGCGGGTCCGCACCACAAAACGCTCCCCGCTTCGGAGTGAACCTTTATAGTCCAGCTCGGCGCGAATGACCAACAGATTGATGCCTGCCCGGGTAAATTCGGCAAAATCCAGGCCCCTGGTTTTAAGAAATTCATGACGGGCATGCTCAAGGTAGTTCTGATAAACGGCGTTGTTAACGACCCCCTGCAGATCGCATTCATAGTCCCGTACTGAAAAGGTCAGTTGATGTTGTACCGCTTGCATGGGGTCCTCCTGAATTCAGACTGAGCTTACTGAGTATAGCCGTAACCGACAAGCCGGTAGAGTCTATGTTTGAACATGCCAGGTTTATGGTTATGACGTACATTCTGAGACCATCTGGTGACAGGAAGTCGCCAGTCGAGCCTGAACATGGACGTACGCTTTTTTAGCGTGTCTCAGAATGAACGTCATACCCATGAATTATTAAGATACATTCCAAACAGAGACACTACCAACAAGTCTGTCTTGTGGACTTATCCAGACTTTATCCACAGGCTGGCCCAAGAACAGACAGCTTGTGGATAAAAGTGTGTAAAACTTGGCGAGTCCAGTTTTGTCAAGAACAAACGCCGTTAAAATTCAGAAAACTGCAGCACTGGCATGAAATAATTATTCATATATATCAATGCGTTAAATTTGTTTATTTTGGGGATGACCAGTTATTTACACTTCTTAAACACTATTATTACGTAATTTCGCTATGTGTATAAAATCATTACTTTTATTCCCCAATTACTACCTTGTATATACAGCTTAACGAACTATGATGGTGCATTACTATCAAGCAATCTGTTGCTCGATCCGCCTGCCTGGCTTGGACATCAGGGCGCCTTAGTCAGCTACTCTACCCTGAAGTCATTCTCCCAAGCCTGAAAATAAAAACCCCGATGCTTACGCGATCGGGGTTTTGTGATGGTGCCGGCACCAAGAGTCCCAATCTCAAGAGAGGGGGACCCCCTGATGACAAGTCAGGGGCTCTACCCTGAAGTCATTCTCCCAGGCCTGAAAATAAAAAACCCCGATGCTTTCGCAATCGGGGTTTCTAGGATGGTGCCGGCACCAAGAGTCGAACTCGGGACCCCCTGATTACAAGTCAGGTGCTCTACCAACTGAGCTATACCGGCGAAACTGTTAATTACTTTTCTTCATCTGTAGACCAAGCCAGGTCGACAGTTACTGCAATACTTTCTTCCGTCACCAAGAGTCGCCTCTTAACCTTGGGGACCCCCTGATTACAAGTCAGGTGCTCTACCAACTGAGCTATACCGGCGGAACTGTTGAATTCTGAATTAAAGTAACAGAAGGCCGCGAATACTAGCAATCATCACCGCATTGTTCAATATTTAAGGTAGAATTGACGTTCCCCGAATCAACTCAATCAGGTCGTTGGATGCCCTCTTCACAAGGCAGTAGGATTCATCAAAGCCCCACCTGGCAGTCTCTCAGCAAATTGCAGCGTCAATTGGCCAGTCAGCGTATCGCTGATCTTTTCACAGAGGATCCACAGCGATTCGAACGATTCAGTCTCAAAGCCCCGGAACTGCTGTTCGATTACTCCAAACATCTGCTGACGCAGGAGGTACTTGCGCTTCTGCTGCAGCTTGCTGAAGAAGCCGGCATGAAACAGGCGATCAATGCCATGTTCAGCGGCGAGATCATCAATAACACTGAACAGCGCCAGGTTTTGCATGTTGCCCTGCGCAGCCCGAGCAAGCAGACACCGGAAGAACAACTCGTGCACGAGACCCTGGACAGGATCGCATCATTTACTGAAGAGATCCAAAGTGGCCGCTGGACCGGATTCAGCGGCAAAGCCATCACTGATGTTATCAATATTGGTATCGGGGGATCGGATCTCGGCCCTGCCATGGTGTATGAGGCGCTCCACCCCTTCCATGCCGAGCAGCTACGCTGCCATTTTGTCTCCAATGTCGACCCTGCACATTTGCAGCAGACGCTGGCGCGCCTGAATCCGGAAACCAGCCTCTTTGTGATTGCCTCCAAGACTTTCACTACCCTGGAAACCCTGCAAAATGCAGAGGCTGCCCGCCGCTGGATTTTAGATGCCACAGACAATTCACAACTGACAAAGCATTTTGTGGCTGTTTCATCCAATGTTGCCAAGGCTTCCGGGTTTGGTATCAACCCTGCCAACATCTTCCCGATGTGGGACTGGGTTGGCGGTCGCTATTCCCTGTGGTCAGCCATTGGCCTGCCTATCGCGCTTGGAACCAGCATGGCAAGCTTCCGTGAGTTACTGGCCGGCGCCCATGTCATGGATGAACATTTCAGACATGCTGAACCGGCGCAGAACCTGCCCCTGTTGATGGCGCTGCTGAATATCTGGTACCTGAATTTCTGGGGAGCGGAGACCCAGGTGATATTACCCTATGCGCAGAACCTGCATCTGTTTCCCGCCTACCTGCAACAGCTTGATATGGAAAGCCTGGGCAAATCGGTCTACCGGGA
>CAZKJY010000108.1:2454-6637 GCA_964553165.1 uncultured Enterobacteriaceae bacterium | reverse complement strand
AAAAGTCACCACCACCCCAAGCCTGCCTTCATCTTTCAGAATCAGGGTATTTAGGGAAGTAAATTGTTTGTCTGAAATTCGTAACAGTATTTGCGACATTTTCTCACGCGTGGACAAAGCCTGGCGCTGGATATGATGACTTTCCTGCAAATCAGAACGCCGTAACACATCTGCAAAGGCCATCAGAATTTCCTGCAGGGAGACTTCCGGCAGGGGACTTTTCTTTTCGAGTTCAGGCGACTGGGCTGAAGCCAGATGAAAGTCCCGGTTGAGCCTCGGCATGGCATCGAGATTTTCAGCCGCATCCCTGTAGCGCTCATATTCCTGCAGACGTCTGATCAATTGTGCTCTGGGGTCTTCTTCTTCCTCTTCATCATCTTCATGTCGTGGCAACAGGAAGCGAGATTTGATTTCTGCCAGCATGGCAGCCATCACCAGATATTCGGCTGCCAGCTCAAACTGTGCTGCCTCCATCAACTCGACATAGGCAATATACTGCTCGGTTATTTCGGCAATATTAATATCCAGAATATCGATATTCTGACGCCTGATCAGATACAGCAGAAGATCCAGTGGGCCTTCAAAGGCTTCCAGAAAGACTTCCAGGGCATCTGGTGGAATATACAGATCCTTGGGCAGATCGGTCATGGCCTGACCGGCAACAAAGGCGAATGGCAGTTCGGTTTGCTGCCCCTGATGCTGCTCGCGGGCCTGCCTCAACAGACTTTCGCGGCTTTGCGTGGCTTCCGGTGTTTCGTTATTCATAATTTTCAGCGGTAATTTAGTCCCATTGCCTGACGCACATCATCCAGGGTTTCCCTGGCAACTTCCCGGGCTTTTTCATTGCCTTCACTAATGACCGATTTCACCATCGCGGGGTTTTTTGACAGTTGTTCCGCTTTTTCACGAATCGGCTGAATTTCTGCAACGACCGCATCTATCACCGGCTTTTTGCACTCCAGACACCCGATTCCGGCACTGCGACAACCTGACTGCACCCAGTCCCTGGTGGTCTCGTCCGAATAGACCTCATGGAACTGCCAGACCGGACACAAATCAGGATTCCCCGGATCGGTCAGTCGAACTCTGGCGGGATCAGTTGGCATGGTTTTCATTTTCTGCATGATCTCATCTTCGCTGTCACGCAGACTGATGGTGTTGTTATAGGATTTGGACATCTTGCGACCATCCAGTCCCGGCATTTTAGGGGAACGGGTCAACAGTGACTTTGGTTCGGCGAGGATCATCTTGCCGCCGCCTTCTATATATCCAAACAGGCGCTCGCGATCACCGAGAGTAATATTCTGCTGCTCCTTTAACAGTGCCTGCGCACGCAGCAAAGCCTCCTGATCCCCTTCCTCCTGATAGCGTTTACGTAAACTGGAATACAGTTTTGCCGCTTTCTTGCCCATCTTTTTGATGGCCGTTTCTGCCAGTTCTTCAAAATCGGCTTCACGTCCGTAGAGGTGATTGAAGCGTCTGGCCACTTCCCGGGTCAGTTCGACATGGGCAACCTGATCCGCTCCCACGGGAACGGCGCCGGCACGGTAAATCAGAATATCCGCACTCTGTAACAGCGGATAGCCCAGAAAACCGTAGGTATCCAGATCCTTTTCCCGCAGGTTTTCCTGCATATCCTTGTAGCTCGGAACCCGCTCCAGCCAGCCAAGCGGGGTCATCATGGAGAGGAGTAAATGCAGCTCGGCATGTTCGGGCACCTTGGACTGGATAAACAGCGTGGCGGCATTGGGATTGACGCCGACTGCCAGCCAGTCAATCACCAGGTCCCAGACATTGGCCTCAATCTGCCTTGGGTCATCATAACTGGTCGTCAGGGCATGCCAGTCAGCAACAAAAAAGAAGCACTCATACTCATGCTGCAGCTCTAACCAGTTTTTTAAAACCCCGTGATGATGTCCCAGATGTAGGCGCCCTGTTGGACGCATGCCTGATAATACTCGCCGTTGCGAATCTACTGAACTCAAGTCAACTTCCCCGACTGCATAATGCTTGATACCCCGGCATTATAACGATATTTTCAGATGACATGGCAGATAAAAAAATCACTGCACAATAAAGGGTTGCGGGTCAGCCTTGCCAGCCCTGATGAGCTTGGGAACCCCCTCCACCAGATCGACCACTGTGGTCGCTTCCAGCCCACAAAAGCCGGAATCAATAATCAGATCAACCGCATGGCCAAGCTCGTCCTTGATGAGATCAATATCATGAGGCGGTGTATCCTCACCCGGCAGGATCAGAGTACTGCTCAAAATGGGGGCATCCAGCTCACTGAGCAGGGCAGAAACCACCGGGTGTTTCGGGACCCTGATGCCGATGGTTTTACGCTTGGGGTGCAGCAGCAGCCGGGGCACTTCGGAGGTAGCACGCAGAATAAAGGTGTAGGCGTCCGGGGTGTAGGCCTTCAGCAATCGATAGGCGCTGTTATCCACCCGGGCATAAACGGAAATTTCAGACAGATCACGACAGACCAGGGTAAAGTTGTGTTTCGAGTCAAATTGCCGAATGCGAGATATACGCTGCAGTGCCGATTTCTCGCCCACACAGCACCCGAGGGCATAGGCTGAATCGGTGGGATAGATGATCACTCCTCCCTGCCTGAGTACCTGTACAGCCTGCTTGATCAGCCGACCCTGGGGGTTTTCCGTATGTATCTGCAATACTTGCGTCATAATTGTGAATTTTGCCTGATTTGCCAACAGCTTAAGCCGGGATGGCTTGATCGGTCCATATTTACTAGAATGTCACCATGAAACAGCTTATTGACTATATACCCCTGATTGTCTTTTTCATCGTTTACAAACTGGAAGAGCGGGTCATTCAGATTGGGTCTTTCTCCTATACTCTTGGCGGCATTTTCAGTGCCACCGAAGTGCTGGTAGTGGCATCCATTCTGGTTTATGGCACGCTCTATCTGATCCACAGAAAACTCGAACGTAACCAGATCATAACACTGCTTGCCGTGTTGATATTCTGCACTTTCACCATTGTCTTCCGTGATGAAGCCATTCTCAAATGGAAGGCACCGGTCGTAAACTGGATATTTGCAGGCATCTTTTTTGGCAGCCATTATCTTGCCCGCAAGAATGCCACTCAGATGATGCTTGAGCATGCTGTCGAAATGCCTGAGCAGGCCTGGCACAAACTGAACTTTGCCTGGGCCTATTTCTTTCTTTTCCTGGGGGCCATCAACCTTTTCGTCGCCTTCACGTTTCATGAGTACTGGGTAGACTTCAAAGTTTTCGGCAGCCTGGCGCTGATCTTCCTGTTTATCATCGGACAGACTATTTACCTGTTACCCTACATTCAGGAAGATGAGGAAGAAGAAAAGCAAGTCGATGAGATAGAAAAACCTTCTGTCTAATCCGTAAGTGCCGGCCTCAGGTTCGGAAAGTTTTCATCCAGAATCTGGTTCCACTGATAAACCCTGTCAGCATGTCTTTCCAGAAACCCTCTGGCATCCCCGATGATAGTAATGGAAATAATTTCATCGCCTCCCCTTATCTGTCTGATTAACTCACGGCCGGTAAAGATTTTACCGAACACCGTATGCAGATTATTCAGATGGGGCGTTGCAAGATGGGTGATAAAGAACTGACTGCCATTGGTATTAGGCCCTGAATTCGCCATGGAAAGAATGCCATCCTGGTTGTGACGCATGCGGATTTCATCTTCAAAGGTATAGCCTGGACCTCCCGTGCCATCGCCGAAGGGGTCGCCACCCTGTGCCATAAAATCTTCAATAACACGATGAAAGATCAGACCATCATAGTATCCTCTGGTGGCCAGATTGACGAAATTTGCCACCGTCACTGGTGCCACCAGTTTATAGAGTTCGAATTCCATGGTGCCATAACGGGTTTCGATGACGGCATAGAGTTCATTTGGATCCTTTTCCTGTTCCTGGGCAAGCAGCTGATTACCAAACAGCAAAAGAAAAAAACTCAGCAGCAAGGTGAAATAGGGTTTCAGTCTCATGATCGTGTCCTGCGTATTATTTCCCGCGTTATTATAAAAGGATTTAGGTGACTTTAAAGCCGGAATTATTCGGTCTCCAAATAACGGGCTATGGCGCTGACCATTGGTTTCATGAAGAAGGTCCGCTCCGGCATGATCTCAACACTGATACCGTTTTGCTTCAACACTTCGGCCACAACCGGCCCTA
>CAZKJY010000108.1:0-2444 GCA_964553165.1 uncultured Enterobacteriaceae bacterium | reverse complement strand
CTGCTGTATACGCCAGACCCTGCATCAGTACAGGCAGCATATCTGACTGATGGGCAACCTGCAGCAGACGTTTCACCTGAGGTTGTGAGGTAAAGGCAATGACATCAATACTGCCGGCGGCGAGCTCCCTGATCAGCTGCCTGACTTTTTCATCCTCGGATTCATCGGCATACACATACGGCGCTACCGTTCTCACTCTGGCACCCCGCTGGTGAAGATAGTCTATCAGCTTCAGGTTCGGGTCTTCGCCATAGAGCTGCACTGCTATGTCCACATCCTGCAGAGCCATGGCATCCAGACTGGCAATAACCCCATCGGTAGTAGGCGCCTGGGCATCAATGTCACGGTCCAGCCCCAGATCCCTGAGTGCCTGATTGGGTTTTGGACCCCGGCATAACTTTTTCACCCCGGCCAGCGTAGTGACAAACCCTGCTTTTATCCCCTGTTTTTCAGCCAGTTTCAGCAAGCGGCGGAGGCCTTCCCCGGTCAACAAAATCAGCATATCTGGAGGCTGCCGAATAAATTCTTCGAGCCAGGCCAATACTGGCGCTGGATCGGGAGCATCGTAGATTGAAACCAATGGAACCTGGATGACTTCAGCGCCACGTTTTCTCACCATCTCACTCAGTAACTGCAACTGTCGGCTTTCCGGCAGTGCCACGCGTTTACCCGAAAGACTGCTTTGTGATTGCGGCATGTTCACCCCGTATGGTTAAAAGTCAGGATTATGAAGCCTTGTATAGTGACTGCAAGGAGACATTTTTGCAGACAAAAGTCAAAACTGTGAACAGGGTAACACTTTTTTACAGAATCCCTGCAAAAAGTGGGTATATTTTTACCATTTCTTAACATTTGTTACCTGTCTTTGTTACCAATCCCAGCGAACCCTGTTAGAATGCATTTAAATTATGGCTTATCAACCACTTAAAGCCATATAAAAAGTATGGGATATGGCTTTTTTAAGTAACAATTTTGAATAAAATGTGAATTTAATACACAAAGTGTTACCTTTTTGAAAAATCATGTGTTACCATAGCCCTGCGTTTTTAAAAGAGACGTGTAAATCATCCAATCGACAGTCTTAAAAGGAGCCCTGTGATGAGCAACGAAGTATTGAACAGTGTAGAAACTGTAGAAAGAGAAACGCTGGTGGAATATGTGAAATCAGCATTGAGTACATTAGCCGTACTGGTTGTCCCGGTACTGGCACTCTGGGCATCATTCGCCTGATACCCAAAGACAGAATTTACGAACTGGTAGAAGCGCTTCCCCCCTGCTTGTAACAGTTCAGCAAGAAATCCCTTTCGCGCAGCCTGGTTGAGTCACCCCCCTTCTAATTTACAGGCTGCGCTTTTTTTTTCTCAACTTTCGCTTTTTATCCTGCCGACAAAATTGCATGGTTTATGCTGGCTGTTAAGTTGTTCGGCAATGATGCCTTCCCAGGCTGTCCTGCAGGCGCCGGTAGACCCTGGAACACAGAAGATAGCGGTGTCATTGCTGATACCGGCAAAGGCACGGGACTGAATGGTTGAAGAGCCAATTTCTTGGTAGGACAGAGCCCGAAACAGTTCACCAAAGCCATCAATGGTACTGTCAAACAGCGGACTGATGGCAGCAAGCGTATTATCGCGCCGGGTAAACCCTGTACCTCCAGTCAGGATGACAGCATGAATGGCGTGATCAGCAATTAGATTGGCGACCAATGCCCGCAGGCGGTAAACATCATCCTTGCAGATATGCTTTTCAGCCAGGCGGTGACCTGCTTCCGTTAACGCCTCCTGTAAATAGCGTCCGGAGCTGTCAGTTTCTTCAGTCCGGGTATCAGAAACAGTTACCACAGCAATATCCAGGGGGACAAAAACCTCCTGTGCCTTATTGTTACTCAAGGGAACTAACCTCCAGTCATGTTCATGAAACGGACGATTTGCGGTTGATCGTCATCATAAAAATAGTGTCGCAGGGGCTTGATGTCCATGGCCGCGACAATGGCCTGTTTGAGTGCTTCCAGGTCATCAGGCTGTTCGCGCAGAATGGCCTTCAGATCTGTTGAATATTCATTGCCAAGACAAAGCAGCAAACGCCCTTCCACCGTCACCCGGACCCGGTTGCAGGTCTCGCAGAAGTTATGGGATACCGGTGATATAAATCCCAGCTTCGTTGACATCCCTTCCAATGCGTAATAACGGGATGGCCCGGCAGTTTCCATATCAATCGGGTGTATTGCATAGCGTTCAGAAATCAGCGCCCTAACCTGCTCATTTGAAAACAGGGTATCCTGCCGTTTGTGATCACTGATATCTCCAAGCGGCATTTCTTCAATAAAGGCAATATTGATGCCCAGCTGCATGGCGTATTCAAGCAGGTCAAAAACTTCATGGTCATTGATGCCGCGGAGAATAACGCAGTTCAGACGAATCGCATCAAACCCGGTGGCAACCGCCGTC
>CAZKJY010000107.1:0-6667 GCA_964553165.1 uncultured Enterobacteriaceae bacterium | reverse complement strand
TCCGGTCCTTTTTCAAATTCGGAACACACGACTCTGGTCACCTGGTTAATCACCCGCTGATTGCTTGAATGATCAGTAAAACAGCTATAAAAAGAGGTAAGCATCATGGCACTCCCTCCCAATCTTAGTCAGCAGGAATTCAATAATGCCTTGGCGGAGTTCCGTCAGGCTGTCGGTAATGACTGGGTCTTCAGTTCCGATGAAGATGTCGCCCTCTACCGTGATTCCTATTCCATATACTGGGGAGAGGAAGAAGAACGCATCGCATCTGCTGCCGTTGCCCCGGCCAGTGTCGAGGAAGTCCAGCAGGTTGTGCGCATAGCCAACCGCTACCGGATTCCGGTTTACCCGATTTCAACCGGTCGTAATCTGACCTATGGCGGTGCCGCCCCTACCCTGACGGGCAGTGTAGTCATTGACCTAAAACGCATGAACCGGGTGCTGGAGGTGGACGACAAGCGCAATTTTGCCCTCGTTGAGCCGGGCGTTTCCTATTTCGATTTATTTAACCACATTCGCGAAAACAACCTTAACGTCATGCTGGATGTCCCGGATCCGGGCTGGGGCAGTCCGATGGGCAACAGCCTTGATCATGGGGTCGGCTATACCTTCGGCCCATACCGAGATCACTTCGGTTCACATATCGGCCTGGAAATTGTGACTGCTGAAGGTGAGCTGATTCGAACCGGTGCCGGAGCGATTCCGGGTTCAGATGCCTGGCAGGATTTTCATTACGGTGCAGGGCCGTCAATTGATGGCCTGTTTGCCCAGTCCAATTTCGGTATCGTCACCAAAATGGGTGTCAAACTGATGCCCATGCCTGAAACATTCAAGAATGTCACGGTGACCGTTCCCCGTTATCAGGATTTCCAGGCCCTGATCGATGAAGTTAATTATCTGGAAGATTCCTATCTGATTGGTATGCCTTTCTATGGCAGCCCGGCCGGTGGTGGCCTGTTCGATCCGGCCCCCTTGGGAGAACTTATGCAGAATGGTTGGCCAGGTCTGCAAGAACTGGAAGCCTTTGTCAGGGCTCAAAACCGACCGGCCTGGTCAGTTTCATTTCACCTGTATGGTCCGCGGGAAATCGTCGATGGAACCTGGACAGCGATACAGCGCCGCTTTAGGGATAAAATTGCTGGTGCCGCTTTCGAGGAAGAAGAAGTTCACAATTTACCCATTCCCGATGAAGATATCCCTGCCCTGCCCGATAAGGCATTTCTGGGAATTCCAAACCTGGAAATCTTCCATATCGTCAACCGCAACCCGATTAATAAGAATGATCCGCCCGATGGCCATGCTGACATGTTTACCATGACGCCGAGAACGGCTGAAGGGGTGCATACTGCTGCCCGGGTCCTGGCAGAGGCCTATCAGGAAATGGGCTTTCCACCGGCAACCAGTCCTTTCTCAACGCCAATAACCTTTTATTCAAGAGCGTTTGTGGTCGCCGTGTTAATCCCGACCTGGCGAAATGCTGCCAAAAACGAGGCATCCCGTGCCCTCTATACCCACTGCCTGGATAAAATTGCTGAAGTTGGCATGGGTACTTACCGCACAGCCCCGGCCTTTCAGGATCATGCCATCAGCAAGTATTCATTCAATAACAATGCCCTGCTGAAATTCCAGGAAAAACTCAAGGACAGTATCGATCCCAACGGCATCATCTCTCCGGGAAGATACGGAATCTGGCCAGCCAATATGAGGAATAACCGCGCATGAGTAAAAACATTTTTTTCTGCCTGGCACTTCTGGGCTTTGCCGCTGCAGGACAGGCCCAGGAACTGACACCATTGCAGCAAAACGGTCAGCGGGTATTTGCTAAATGGTGTGAACCCTGCCACGGCAGAGTCGCCGGCGGCGTCTTTGGTGGTCTTGGCAGCCATGCCTTACCGGGCACATCAGCCCTCGCGGTCAAATACAATGGCGATTTGCCTCCGGTGCTGGAAGACCGCACTGATCTGGCGCCCATCTACATCCGCACTGTGGTGCGCAATGGCCTGTTCGGCATGCCGATTACCCGTAAAACCGAAGTCAGTGATGCTGATCTGGAAGCCATCATCGCTTATCTGACCAGGGGCCATTAAGAACCACCAGCACTACTACGCAAGACACCCGCAATTTTAATCTGCCATTCAGCATGTCAGCTTTACCCTGCGTGGGTGAATTACTAGAATTTAGTTCCCAAAACCTCCTGCGGAGCCGTGCTGATGGTCGGCGCTTTACCCCGACAGATTAACCCTTTCTTCCTGTTGCGATGTCTGCTTGCAGTCTCCCTGTTAAGCTGTCTTTCAGCCTGTGGTGGCGGCGGTGGATCCAGCAGTATCAGTGCCTCTGCGGTGGTAAACAGCTTCAGTGTGCAGGGCAGTATTCTGGTCAGTGCCGGCAGTGTCGTGGACAGCGATCTCAATAACGTCAGTAACATCAATGTACCGAATAATACGCCCGCCACGGCCCAGGATATTCCCAGCTTTACTGAACTGGGCGGCTATGTGAACCAAGCCGGGACGGGGCCGGCCGGACCACTTTTCGCTGCTGGAGACCCGCTGGATTATTTCCGGGTCTATCTCTATGAAGGCCAGTCCATCGTGCTGGATATTTACGATGCCGACAATGCCGACCTGGATATGTACCTGCTCAATGCCACCGGTTCGGTGATACTCGACTATCCGCTTTCAACCGGGAACACGGAACAGTTAAACGCCCCTTTTGACGGCATTTTCCAGATCCTGGTTGAGGCGGTCAGTGGTGCCTCAAATTACACCCTGAGAACGCAGCAAACCGTCAATCTTGGCAGCACCGGCACCCGGCTCAGCGATGCCTTTGTCCCCAATGAACTGATTGTGCGCTATCGCCAACCCTACCACTACCAACAACAGTTATACCGGACCGGGTCTACTCTCAACCGCTTCCACCTGCAGAGCAGTTCCGGTGAGAGCAGCCGGGCCATGCGCCTGAGCATGAACACCCGGCCCCGTCCAGAGAGCAGTGATTACGGTTTCAGCTCGGACGTGACCAGCCAGATCGATAGTGGCCAGCTGCGTTTCCTGAATTCCCGGCAGGAAGCAAAATATCGTACCCTGCAGGCCCTCAAAGCGATGCAGGAAGATCAGCAGGTACTCTATGCCCAAGCCAATATCCAGTTACAGTCTGCGTCTGTTCCCAATGATCCGCGTTATGCAGAGCAATGGAGTCTGCCCCTGATAGAGTTGCCTGCCGCCTGGGATACCACTACCGGATCCAGCCAGGTGATCGTGGCTGTCATTGATTCAGGCATTCTGTCGGGTCATCCTGATCTCGCTCCTAACCTGATTGCAGGCTATGACTTCATCGCCGACAGTGACAATGCCATGGATGGTGACGGTCTTGATGCGGATCCTGAAGATCTCGGCCCCTCCTATCATGGCACCCATGTCGCCGGCATCATCGCTGGGGTCGGCAACAACGGCACCGGGACTACCGGTGTTGCCTGGCGCACCAGCATCATGCCACTCAGGGTCCTGGGTAAATCCGGCGGGAATTTATATGATGCCATTCAGGCCATCCGCTATGCGGCCGGACTCAGCAACGATTCCGGCCTGCTGCCGGCGCGACCGGCAGACATCATTAATCTGAGCGTAGGCGGCACCGGTTACTGTCAGGATGCCTACCGTGAAACACTCAGTGAAGTCAGGCAGAAAAACATTCTGGTTGTGGCCGCTGCAGGCAATGGCGATGATGATTCCAATCGTTTCGTGCCGGCCAACTGCAATGATGTCTTTGCTGTCAGCGCCGTCGATTACAACCGGCAACTCGCGCCCTATTCCAATTCCGGCAATGTCATCGATCTTGCGGCGCCAGGCGGCCGCGATGATGTTGATCAGGACAGTAATGGCATAATTGACGGTATTCTCAGCCAGTCCGGCGAGCAGACCGGCAGCCTCATGAGCTATCTTTACCAATACCGGTATGGCACCTCCATGGCAGCACCCCATGTCAGCGGTGTCTTTGCCCTGATGCTGGCAGTCAATCCAGCACTGGGCGTTGATGATGTCGAACAGATGCTGCTGTCTGGCCTGTTGACCGACGATCTTGGTATCGCCGGGCGTGACAATCACTTTGGTCACGGCCTGATCAATGCCCGCAAAGCGGTCGCTGCAGCGGCAGACAGCCTTAGCGGCAGCAGTGGTCTGGGCTCCTATCTGATCTCTTCAATCAACGGGTTTGAATTCCGGCCTTCACTGGTCGACACGGAATTTGAAACCCGCCGTGTTGGTGTCAGCGCCATCACCATCAATGCCATCAATAAATCCGCAGACTGGCTGAATGTGACCCAGCTGGGCGCTGCTGACGGCGTTAGTCAGTGGCGACTGAGTGTTAATCGCGCCGGTTTGACCGCGGGCCTGTACCAGGATACGCTCAGCTTCGTCACCAGCAGCAATACCCTGAACCTGAATATCCTGCTGCAGGTGAATGATCCCGGCCAGATTTATGAACTGGGTCCCTTACAGATATCCCTGTTGAATACAGCCAGCAACAGCACCGCACGAATCGATACGCTTGACGATGTCAACGGCACTTACCTGTTCAGTTTCAACAATCTGGATCCGGGGAACTACCGACTGCGTGTCAGCAGTGATCTGAACGGGGATGGGCAGGCAGATGCGGGAGAAGCCTTTACGGAATCTCAGGCTTTCAATCTGGGCAATAATCTGGTGCTGTCCCCACTTTCCCTGACCTGGGACAGCCCGCTGATCAGCTCTCCCACCGACTAGCGTCTATTGCGCCTGAACCGAAAGCACGCGAACCCGCATCTGATTGGCACTGATCTCAAGGTCAGCCGGGAAGCGCAGCCCGGAATTGACCGTTACGGTCTGGTTGGCACCCAGTGTCGCGAGTCCCCGTGTGGTCTGAGCCAGTTCGCCGTTGATCACGGCTGTAAATTCCAGCTGCAGATTCTGCATGTCGACCCCGGTACGGTTGCTGACCCGGGCCAGTAATCTGCCCTGATCATCAGTAAGGGCCTGGGCCTGGACATAGGCGCCAGGATTGTCCACCAGATCCAGACGCACAAAGGCCAGGGTAGCTTCACTGGCTGCCTCACCGCCGCCGCTCATCGCGGACTGGAAATACTGCTTGGCCAGTACACGGTCATTTTCGTTCAGCGAAATTTTGCCAAGCTCATTCATCGCGGTAGCCGTCGGCAAGAGTTCTGCACTGCGTTCCAGATCGGTTTTGGCACGGCTCCTGTCACCTGTCCGGGCGTAAGCAACGCCGCGTCCAAGGTAGTAATCAAAATACTGGTCATCCTTGAGGATGGCTTCACTGTAAGTCGAAATCGCCTCATTGTAGTTACGCTGATAAAGCTGAATATCGGCTTTCAAGCCTGAAAACCGGGCCTCATTGGGTACCATGGTGATGGCTTCGTTGAGATTCAGCAGGGCGATATCAAGATCATCGTCCGCAATCGCTCGCTGGGCTTCATCAAACAGTTGATAGGCTTCCTGATCCGCCTTCAGGCCGGCAATTGCCTGTTGATAGCGTGCTTCACCCAGTTCCAGATCAACGCCCGCATATAAGGGGAGAATTTCATTCACCTGGGCCTGATTATTGGCAACCCGTTCCTCTGACGGCGGATGACTGGCAAACAGGCCGTCGAGCCAACTGGATTCCCTGCCCTGTGACAAACGCACAAAGGTTTCCTGCAGACTCACGGCAGCGCGTGGGTCATAACCCGCCAGCGTCATGTACTGAATGCCGTAATAATCGGATTCCCGTTCAGCATCCCGGCCATAGCGCTGGGTGATGAGCTGGGCGCCCAGTTGTCCAGCGCCGACAATATAATCCGAGTAGGCTGAATCCTGACTGGCAATGGCGCCGACGGTCAGTACTCCCTGGAGCAAGGTGCCTCGTGACATGGCTGAAGCCCCGTGCCGGGCAGCAGCATGCACGACTTCATGTCCGAGCACAGCTGCCAGTTCGGCTTCATTGTTCAGTTCCAGCAGCAGTCCGCGGTTGACGGCAATTTTCCCCCCGGGTAGCGCCCAGGCGTTGGGGACTGAATTATTCAGCACCACAAATTCATAGGGCAGATCATAGTCGGCTCTGGCCTGTGCTGCCAGACGCTGACCGACCTGATTGACATAGCGGGAAAGCTCCGGATCGACCTGATACAGCCCGCCCTGACTTTGCTGGGCAGGTCTGTACTGCTGATTGCCGATGGCAATTTCATCCTGACGGGAGAGCAGGGAAAACTGGCTCTCACCCGTCACCGGATTGACGGCACAGGATGCTGCTAACAAAAGTGTCAGGCTGATGCCCAGTACTGAACATAGTCGCTTCATGATTGAATATCCCTTGAACATTCCCTGTCTATAATAAGCTATACGAAATAGCGAATCACCAACCCAAGTCCCGCGAGAGCCGAGAGAAAAAGAATAATACGCTTGAACCAGAGTTGCGAGATCCAGTTCAGAAAAAAACGGCCGACAATGGCGCCCAGATAGACCAGCGGAAGTGTGATCGCGATGGATAGAAAATAGGCAGGTGTGAAGAGGCCCTGATAATAAAAAATAGGCACCTTGATGGTATTGATGGTCAAAAAGAAGATACTGCTGGTGCCGACGAATGCCTTCTTATCCAGTTTCAGCAGTAAAAAATACAGCGCCATGACAGGACCGGCTGCATT